>JBBALJ010000014.1:0-26006 GCA_040403075.1 Bacteroidia bacterium | reverse complement strand
GAATAAAATTATCTATATAAGCGTCTTTACCATTCTTTTCAATAAACTGAATAACCTGCTTTCTCTTTCCAAGTCTTTCAGTACTATCAGCCAAAGCAGTTGAATGCAATAGACCCATGGCAGATAAATATTCTGGGTATTTATTGGCAAATGCAAGGCTAACGTATCCTCCCATAGAATGGCCAATCATCACACATTTCTTGACCTTTAATTGGTCTAATAAATTTTTTAATTCATCTGCCATCATTTCCATGCTTGTATTCTCGATACAATCACTTTTGCCAAATCCAGGTAGATCGGGGCAAATGACTTTATAGTATTTACTTAATGATGGTACAATTGAATCAAAGCAATTATGGTTCTCGCAAAAGCCGTGAACAAGAACAATGGTATCCTTTGAATTACCTGAAATGTGATGGTGTAGCATGGTACAAAAATAAAAATGCCACCCAATATTGAGTGGCATTTCTTTATTATTCTTTAAAATAGGTTTTAGAAGAATTTGAATCTAAAATCTTTAACACCTTTAATGTCTTTTAAAGCTTCAAGATAACCATATTCCATTCTCTGTTTTACCCCATTATCCATTTCGCTTTTGTATTGTGTATAATCTTTTATTACAGGAGCTTCATTAAACTTATTAATAGTATATATGTATATAGCAGCATCTCCTTTAGCAGGACCTGATAATTTACCAACTGTTGAACCAAAAACGGTTCCACCGAATGAATTATCACCACCTATATTGGCAAAGAATGGATTTTCCAAATTCAATGAACTAGTTGGAATAATTGGTGAATTTAATTTTTTACTAACCACATCTAATGTTGTTGTACCTTCCAAAGCTGTTTTAGCTTTTTCAATTAATTGCTCAGCTTTTTTGTCTTTCCTATAATCTACTTCAACTCTAGCTTTGGCAGATTCAAAACTTGCTTTGTCTTTTTCTTTAATGTCTTTCAGCACAGCAATAATGTATTTATCACCGACTGTAAAAACTTCGCTTACATCACCCACCTTAGCTGTATTAGCCCATTGAACAACCGAACGCGCATCGTTATAACCTGGTAGGTATGTATCAGTTTCTCTTACATATTCAGCCACACGTTTTTCTAATTTTCTTTCAGCCACGTTTTTATCAAAATCTTCAGCACTAGTTGAAGCTGAAGCAAATTGACTAGCATCATTGAATGCATGATTTAATGTTTGCTCACTTGGTTCAATAGCTCTTTCAAGCACACCTGCACAAACTAGTTTTTTAGATTTGTTATCTGTAATCTTAATAATATGCCAACCGAATTGGGTTTTAACCAATTTCAAGTCGCCTTTTTTACCTTCTTTAACAGCTTTATTAAATTCAGGTACCATTTGTCCTTCGGCAAACCAACCTAAATCACCACCTCTATCTTTTGTTCCATCTGTTCCAAAAGTAGAAGCAGTAACCGCAAAATCAGCTCCATTTTTCAAATTAGTCAATACTTCTTCAGCTTTTACTTTGCTTTTCAATGTATCTTCAGCAGTTGGGCCATCCACTTTAAAAAGAATGTGGCTTGCGTGCATATAGAAAACAGTATCTTCTTTAACACCTGAAATTTTAAATATTTTGTATTTACCATCTTTGAAGATTGGACCAATTACAGTTCCTATAGAGTCATTAAATAATCTTCCTACAATCTCTTCAGGGTATGAACCACGCGGTTTGGCAATAGGATCAAATTTAGCATCACCATTGTTATCTACATAAGCAGTATCGTTTTTAGCCAATTTGAATTGTTCTACTTGGTCATTAGCCCATTTACGAGCCACTAAACTATCATCAGATGTTGGTGCAAAATCCCATACCACAAATTCTAACTTACGACTGTTTTCTTTTTCTTTATATTTGTTTTGGTTTGAACGGAAGTAAGATTTCAAATCGCTTTCCTCTGCCTTAATAGTACTATCAGCAATTTGATTGTAAGGCAAGGCTATCAAGTTTAATTCTGCAGTGCGAGTACGATTGGTATAAAGGTTTTTAGCCTCAAGCGAAGTAACATAAGTTCCTTTTTTAATTAAGCTGGTATATTTGCGAGTAATAGCATCTTGAACCAGATAGTCTTCGTATTGCTTCCATTGTTTTTTACCTTTCTCATCTCCATTATCAGTTAATTGTTTCAAATATCGTTTTACATTATTCTTGTCAAATGCACCTGTTTTAGGATCGGTAAAACTTTGAATGATATTGGCATTGATATTGTCCCCATAAATCATATCCTCTAGTTCTTCATTGCTAACAGCAATACCTAATTCTTTGTATTCTTTTGCCATCAAATTATCCTGCAATAACTGATTCCAAACTTGGTCTCTTAATTGATTTCTTGTATTATCATCAATTGGTTGATTTGGGTTACGGTCTTTCATGATTTGCTCTTGCTCATCATATTTTTGTTGAAAAAGTTTAATGCCCACTTTTTCGCCTGCTATTTCGCCCACGGTAGTTGAGTTTCCTTTGCCACCAAAGATAGCAGTGTTGCTATTTAGTGCATCTGAAATTACAAAAAGAGCCAGTGCTAATCCTACAAAGCCAACAGCTAATCCTGATCTGTTTCTAATTTTGGTTAATATTGCCATACTTTATTTTTTTGAAGTTGGCAAAAATATAGGGTAATGCCATTAAAATCAAATAGAATATCATTATTTAAATAATTAAAAATCATACAATTAGTAAATATGCAAAACAAAGGCTACGGTAAACTCTACTTAATACCCAATTTTTTGAGTGCTGAAAACCCACATAATTTTTTGGCAGATTATGTTCGAGATGCTGTAAAACACGTTAAAAAATTTATTGTAGAAAGCGAAAAAGGCGGCAGAGCCTTGATAAAAAAGCTTGGAACGGATATTCCATTGCCTGAAGCTGAGCTATTTTTATTAAACGAACATAGTGATAAAAACGAAACTTATAAGCTATTAGAAGTATTGCAAAATGGCTGCGATGCCGCTATTATTAGCGATGCGGGTCTGCCTTGTGTAGCCGACCCTGGAAGCGACCTTGTAGCTCTTGCTCAACAAAAAAACATTGAAGTAATTCCCTTACCAGGCGCATCAAGCATTTTCATGGCGTTGATGGCAAGTGGCTTTAGTGGTCAGAGCTTTGTTTTTTATGGCTATTTACCCATTGACAAACCGCTAAGAGCTAAAAAAATAAAGGAAATGGAGAAGGATGCCATTAGCAAAAACCAAAGTCAAATTTTTATGGAAGCTCCGTATCGCAACAATCAATTGCTTGAGGATATTTTAAAAACGGTTGCTCCAAATACTCGAATCTGTATTGCATGCAATATTAGTAGCCCTGAATCGTGGATAAAGACTAAAAGTGCTAAAGAATGGATGACTCAAAAACCCGAACTGCACAAAAAGCCCGTCATATTTGTGATGGGAGCATAAAAAAGCTTAAAATTTCGATTTTATCATCAACCTACTTCTTCAAAAACTTTACATTACCAATATAATTCCCTTGTGGGCTTTTTAGCTGTATGATATACATACCCGATGCTATATTTGTTAAGGAAATATCTGCACTTGTTGCCATGCTGCCTGCACTGATAAACATACCCATGCTGTTATAAATGCTATATTCTGCGGCTGTTTCTGTTATTTGAAGGGTGATACTTTCCAAGGCTGGATTAGGGAATGCTTTGATGGCAGCAAAAGGCTTGGGTGCTTCAAAAGGAGGCTGCGCTTTGCCATAATCTTTAAAATTGCTATCTACCATTATAGCAGTTGGCCTGTCATATCTTACATTTGGATTGAAATCATAAGGATTACATGCCCTACATTTGCCCGCAACTAAAAATGCTGTTTCTTTTCTTACAACTGTAATATAACTTGATTCAAAATAACCTGTATCATATGTTTTATATTGTATTTTTTTTATTTCACTAAACTTAGAATCATAAAATATTATCATTGAATTTGTATTTCTTAACCACCCATCCCTATATGGAATAACAACATTTGGCAAAAAATTATATGGGTCGTCAATTATTTTTTCAACTTTGCCTGTGCTATCCAAAAATGCTATTTGACAAATGCTTGAATCTGAGCTTACATAATGCTTTAAATATATTGTTATTTGTTTTAGTTCGGGGTTGTAGGCTGTTAGGTTAACTCCCGATCCAAAACCATTTTTAATAGTATCAATATTTATTATATTATATTGACTATCTAATATACATGTTAATACACCATCATATAATATGCTGTCTTTTCCGTATTTGTAATTAAAACTTGGTCCTATTATTCCTACAAAATACTTATTAATACTATGTATTCCTAAATACCTAGTTTGTCCATTGTTTTGTATATGTTCCTTTTCCCAGAGCATTTTACCGCTTGTGTCTATACACATAATGTAAGGATTAGTTAGCAAAGGTCTATTCAATCTTTGTTCATGATACCCATAGCAAACAAGTGTGTTATTTTGCAAAAAAAACCTATAAGCTGTTATATCGTTGCTATTGGTTCGATATATTTTGTACCATATTAATTTTCCATTTTGATCTATTTTAGCAATAAAAGATGTACCCTGAGCCGCTTGTTCTTGTGTTCCTCCAAGTAAATATATATAGCCATCATAGGCCAAAATATCATCTACTGTATTACCATAAAAACTATTTTCGTTATCATAAAAATATTTCCACATTGTATTGCCACATTTATCTGCTTTTACCAATACCGCATAGCTGCTAAAATTCTTATTTAACTCATTGGTATCTTTAATACCCAAACCTGTCAAATAATAATAATTATTATATTCAGTTGCCCTATTGTAATTTGAAAGGTCAGTAGCAGATTTTATTTCATTAAAAAGCAAACACTGAGAGAATGATTCTCTCAGTGTAAAGCTTGTTAATAAAACTAATATGAAAATAAACTTATTCAATTATGAGTTTAATTGTTTTTAGTGGGTTGCCTTTAGGGTCTTTTACTTTCACAAGATAAAGCCCTTTGCTTGTATTTGACAAATTAATTTTTTGCAAGCCTGTTTGTAGGATATCACTTTTTATTAAATTTCCTAAGATATCATACATTTCTGCTTTGCAATTTGCCATACTTAAACCATCAATATTTAGTTCTTCCTTTGCAGGATTAGGGTATATTTTTATAGCTTTTATCATATCAGCTAATGTCGTTTTGCCGCTGCCTTCGCACACAAAAAACAAATCAATGTCGCCTGACCATTTAATCCACTTAGCCAGTCGGGATTTGCAATCCCGACTTATTAAATTTGGATTTGCAATCCAATAGATAATGCTTAAAATTACTTCTAATAACCACACACAATAATAATCAAAAATAGCCTTTCAAAAAAATTGAAAGTTTTTAACAAACAGTGCAGGCCAAGTCACAGCTTTTGCAAGAGTTAAGCGCAGCGTTTTTAGTGAGGCAATGCAATAAAAGTTTGCAACTTTTAACACGTATTACGAAGAATGTTTGTATGAAAGAGAAAAGCATTTTCATGACACCGAAATAAATTTAGAATATGCGGAAAATCATTTTCATGACAGGGAAGCTCATTTATAGAAGGCGGAAAGAGATTTATAAGACACGGAAATTCATTTACAATAGGCGGAAATTCAGTTTCATGACAGGGAAAGAAACTTTTATAAGGCGGAAGGAGATTTATATACCACGGAAATTAATTAATTGCTTTCCGAAACTAAGGCTTTGAGGGCTGCAAAGACCTTCTCCTTAGAAGTGGGATTTAGGGAGAGGTTTAAAACAAAAAAGCCCCTGAACCAATGGTTCAGGGGCTTTTCACTGGATATTCATTCCTAATTATTTTCCTTTGAAATCAGCTTTGCGTTTTTCTAAGAAGGCTTTTGTACCTTCAATAAAATCTTCGCTTCCAAAGAAATTACCAAACTCGTTGATCTCAAGGTTGTTTCCATCAGCTCTCTTCTCGTAGTATGCGTTTACACAACGGATAACACTTGAAATTGCCATTGGTGCTTTATTTTTAATCTTAGCAAAAATCTCTTCGCATTTAGCAATTAGTTGGTCTTGAGGAACCACATGATTTACCAATCCAAAGTTCAATGCAGTTTGGGCATCAATTAAGTCAGCAGTCATCAATAATTCTAAAGCCCTGCCTTTACCAATTAATTGTGCTAGTCTTTGTGTACCTGCATAACCTGGCGTAATTCCTAAGTTTACCTCTGGTTGACCAAATTTAGCATTCTCTGAGCAAATGCGCAAATGGCAACTCATAGCTAATTCATTCCCACCACCTAATGCAAATCCGTTAATAGCTGCAATAACTGGCTTAGGGCAATTGTCGATAGCACGCAAAGTTGCATGTCCTTCAGCACTTAGTTTTGTTCCTTCTTCCACTGTAAAGTTAGCAAATTCAGCGATATCAGCACCTGCAGCAAATGCTTTTTTTCCTGCACCAGTAATAATAATACCGCGCACAGAAGCATCATCATAAATACTCAATATCGCATTTTTGATGTCTGTCAAAGTCTGAATATTAAGTGCATTCAATTTATCTTCACGATTAATTGTAATGTAAAGTAATTGATCTTTTACATCTGTTAAAATTGTTTGATACATGGTTTGTGTACTCATTTTTGTATTGGAATAGTTATTAGTAGGATAAAAATTAGCAGTGCAACTATATTGCTTTAATATCATTTTACGAAAACAAGTTTTACCTTTTTTTTAACAGTTGATACATATCAATTTTTTTGTGCTGAAAATCACTATTTGTAGGTATTTCAAAAGATAAGTAAATAAAAAAACTTGCCTTTTTGGTGGCAAGTTTCATGTCAAATATTATTCGAAATAATTAATTATCTTCTCCCCTCCTATTGTCTCTCAGTTTTTTCAACAATTCTCTTTTAAAATCATTTTCAGCCTTGTAAAGCATTACTACTTTTTTGATGGGCAAAACTTTTTTAAACTCAGTAGCATATTTTTTAATTAATTCCGCTTCATTGATTTTATAATTCAGCATCTCATTGAGCGTTTTCTCGGCATCAGCATCCGACATGGTGGCCAATTCGCTTAATTCATCAGCCAACTTATCTTTAGTAGTTGAACGTAACTTTTGCAAATCATCACTGAATTTATTGTAAACAGGCCAAAATTTCTGCGCCTCGTCAGCAGTTAGATTTAATTTCTGGGTAATAAATGCAATTTTCAAAGGCTCAACCCTATCCTTCATTTTACCCCTTTGAGCTTGCAAGTTAAACTGCAAGCATAAAAGCAATCCCAAAATTCCATATTTTACTATCTTTTCCATTCTCGTAAATATTATAAGTCATCCATTAATAAATCTTCATCTGCATGTTCGTTCAGATATTTCTCTATCTCGTTTTCTTTCTTATTTGTTTTAGTTTGATCTAATAACTCACAAATTAAATCTTCACTAACATCAGTTTTCACCAAATGATTTACAATTTCTTCGTTGCTTATGGTGGCTGTCAAATCATTTGAATGTCCATAAAAATTTTGCAAAAATAGAAATCCAACTATAGTAAAAATCGCAGCAATTGAGGCCACCCTCATCGATAATTGACTGTAAATCAATCTAATTTTCTTTGCCTTAGGATTTATTGCTTTTGATAAAATCTGAAGTTTTTGCGTTTCAAAAAACGAATCAGATACAATAAATCCTCCTTCTTGATTTTTAATATTCAAACTATCACTTTCAATTTTTGCAAGAATAGAACTCTTCATATTATCAAAATAAGCATCAGGGGTTGTGAATCCACCCTGCTTACATGTATTCCCAATCAATTTCAAAATATTATTTTCTTCGAATTCTGACATTCTGTTTTCTATGACTTCAATTCTTATTAATGGTTTAATCGTGCTTTAAAAATTGTTCGATTTTTTTTACCGCATGGTGATAAGATGCCTTCAATGCCCCAACAGAAGTGCCTAAAACCTGCTCCATTTCTTCGTATTTCATGTTTTCATAATATTTCATATTAAACACTAGTCTTTGTTTTTCGGGCAAAGTTAATATCGCTTGTTGAAGTTTCAATTCAATTGTATTTCCATTAAAATAAGTTCCAGCGACCAAACTTTCGCTAAGAATATGCTCATAATCCTCAAAAGAAGAAGTGGTGGAAGCTTTTTTCTTATTTAAAAACCCTAAGGCTTCATTGGTGGCAATTCTAAATATCCAAGTATATAATTTAGAATCTTCTCTAAAACTTTCGAGGTTCTCCCAAACTTTGATAAAAGTGTTTTGGGTTACATCATCCGCATCATCATGGCTGATAACTATCCTGCGGACATGCCAATAAACGCGCTTTTGAAAAGCATCTAGAATTTGTACAAAGGCATTCTGTTTCGTAGATTCATTACGAAAAAGTAAAATAACCTCTTGCTCATTCAATATTGCAGCCATCAACAATTTTGCAGCTAAGATAATTGAATCAACGAAAGGTTTAAATTAGATATAAACTTTTATTCCTGTCTTATCAGTTCAAAAATCTTCTCATCAAATTTGGCTCTTATTTTAGAGTGAAGGCTACCTAAATCTGGCATAAGCACGATTTCTTCTGCCCCTTTCTGTAGTAGAAAAACATCATTCATTTTTTTCATATCGGCCGCCACCACAAATATCGGTATATATTCATTGTGTTTTTTAACCATTGTTATCACATCATAAGCTTCAAAACCTCTACTGGTGCGTGTTGTAACAATCGCATCTGGGTTAAACAAATGAAGTTCTTTGTAAAGATTAGCTAAATCTTTAACCGAATGTGTGACACATCTTTGGATGCTATGCACTCTAATGGTTTTATCAATTAATTTTAAAGTTACTTGGTTGTTATCAACCAGCAATGTTCTCATTTCCCAATTTGCTTCCATTTTTCTTATTTTGACACTTTATTTTTTCACTTTTAGTTTTTTGAGGCTTAAGCTAACCCAACAAACACGAGGGTTTATATGAATTAACATCTTTGATGAAAAATCGAGGCATGATGTATAATTCAAACTTTATGCCTAATAAGTTTTGCTAAGAGCCAAAGTTTTTCGCATTTTCGCTCTCATGAAGAAATTATCAATCGTTATACTTTTTGCGTTCATTGCTTTATTTGGGAAGTCCCAACATGCGGATGGCTATAGCTATAAAAATGATACACTCACATTTGTTTTTGACGAGGCTGTTTATAATGAACACGCTGTAAAAAATGTGGTGGTAACAGGCTCATTCTGTAATTGGAGTCAGGATATGGGAGATAAGAAGTGGCAATTAATTAAAGAAAAAAATGGACTTTGGACAAAGAAAGTATACAATCCAAATTTTGAAATGATAAAAACCAATACCTCATTCAAATTCAGAATCAATGATGGCAAATGGCTTGACCCTCCTGCCAATGCAAGTAATACAGATGGAGGTAATTTAATTTTCATGAAAGGAATAGAACCATCTGCTTTAGCAGCCACACTCCTATCTGATGAACAAATTGAAATTACCCTCAAAGGAATAAAGAAGGAGGAAAATTTCACGGCAAGCAAAAGTGATTTTGTAATTACTGATGCTAAAGGAAACATAATACCAATTGCAGAGCTCAGTTTTGATATTGACGCAACAAGTAACCAACCAAACAAAACAAATAAGTCAATAGTAATTGTTGCTAAACCTCAAAAATTAATAGATAAACGAAGGGTTTATTATATTGAAATGCCTAGTTTGAAACAAAAGACATTGGTAACCTATGATGGATGGTTTAAAAACTTAAAATCAGACAAAGAATTAGGTGCAAACGTTTCATCAGATGGAAAACAAACCAGCTTCAGAATTTTTGCTCCACGAGCCACCGCCATGAAACTATATCTATACAAGGGCAAGGATGATGCATTGTCTTATGATACCATTAATTTGAAAATGGATGATCAAGGTGTTTGGGAAACTAGCGTGGATGGCGACTTACATGGCACTTGGTATGACTATACTGTGCATGGTTCAACAGACCCAGGCAATTCTTTTTATGAAACAAATCCTGTTCATATAAGCGACCCCTATGCCCGCGTTAGTGATGATAGTTTTGGCAAATGTATGGTGGCGCATAAAACCATTCCTGCAAGTCCTTTGAAAAATGGGAGACCCAAAATGGAAAATGTGATGGCATATGAAGTTCATGTTCAAGATTTCACCGACTTGTTGCCATTAAGTAATGATTTGAAAGGAACAATTCCAGGCATGTATCAGACTGGATTAAAAAACTCTTTGGGTAAAAAAATAGGCTTCGATTATTTGTGTGAGTTGGGTATCAATACTGTTCATATTATGCCCATTCAAGAAATGTTACATTGGCCAAAAGACGAATGGAAAAACGCTTTTGTTAATGACAAATACATGCAAGAACAAGGAGTGGCAGAAGAAAACTACGATTGGGGCTATAGAACCAGTCATAGCTTTGCTATTGAAACAAGGTATAGACAAAAAGGAACGCAACCTGGCGATGAGAGAACTCAATTTAGGGACTTGGTGCAAGCGTATCATGATAAAGGCATTGCGGTGATTGTTGATTTTGTATTTAACCATACTGCCGAAAACATGGATGGAAGAAATTACTTGTTTCATTTCAATGCCATTGATAAACAATACTACTATAGAACCAAAGACCTTGAACATATTGGAGCTTATGGTAATGAAACTAAAAGCGAAAATCGCTATATGACACAAAGGTGGATTATTGACCAATGCAAACACTTTATAAATGAATTTGGTATTGATGGATTTAGGATTGACTTAGCAGGACAAACAGATAAACAAACCCTTCTTAAGATGAAAGAAGAACTTCCTAAAGATATTATTATTTATGGCGAGCCTTGGATAGATAGTAATGACCCCGAATACAATAAAAATCCTGACTGGCATTGGTATAAGCAAGATGCCCCAATTTGCTATTTTAACGATGACACCCGCAATACCTACAAAGGCCCAGTATTTGAATTAACAAATAAGAAAAAACACAGAGGCTGGGCTGGCGGAGATTGGGGTTTGAGAAAAGATGTTATGAAAGCACTTTCATGCACCTTCCCTACCCAGAAAAACATCAATAGTGGTATCAACTACCTTGACATTCATGATAATTTTGCTTTGGCTGACCAATTCGGAAAATTTGATTTTGATGGTCGATTTGGAGTGGACGAAAACAGATACAAATTGGCTGCAGCCTTATTGTTTACCACCCCTGGTCCAATTGTATTGCATGGTGGAAGTGAAATTATGCGAAGTAAAGGCTTGGCACCACTGCTTGAAGTGGAAAAAGAAATACCAAGTGGTAAATTGTATTTTCATGGCAAAAGAGATACCTATAATGTAAGAAATGCAAACCAATTTATTTGGGAAAATATAGGCAAATCAGCTCTAGTTAAAAACAAAAAGCCCCTGGTACCTTATACTAACAGCGATTTCAATGGCATGTTAAATTATTGGAAAGGTTTGATGGAACTTAGAAAGAAGGTATTGTTTGATATTCCTTCCTACAAATTTGATTCTAAAATAAGGCCTAGTGACAATATTCAATTTATTGAACCTAATAAACAAAGTCTTTTGGGATACCTGATTAACAATCAAATTTTGGTAATGATGAATTCGAGTGATAAAGCAGAAAGATTTGATTCTAAATTATTACCAAAAGGTGAATGGAAATTAGTAGGAGATATAAAAGAAATTAACCTAAACGGCCTTAACAAAAAGATAGATCTCAATCAAGCAATGCCAGCCCAAAGTATGTACATCTTTTTGAAAAACTAGTTCTGAACTGACTATAAAATTAAGGTATTCAATAAGTTTAATTGAATGATTGTATTGTTGAACAATTTGATAAAAACCTAAACACCGATTGGGATTGATATTTTGCTTTTACCTTATCGTACCTTATAAGTGTATTTTTAAATAAATTCAATATACTTGTGATAGCTTATTACCTCGCTATGAACAAAATTTTCAATCCAAACTATAAATTGTATGTCTTATTCTTATTTCTAATACTTTACAATACGCAATTGAATGCTGTAAATTTCCCTAAAGCTGAAAATGGGAAAATCAATTTATCAGACTGGAATTTCGGAGAAGATGCCATCATAAAACTTACAGGTCAATGGGAATTTTTTGAAGGTAAATTGATAAAAACTTATCCATCAAAAACACCCAAAAACCCTAATTTCATTAATGTTCCAGACAATTGGAATTATCAAACAGAGGGCAAGCAAATAATATCTGGACAAGGATTTGGTTCATATAGATTATTAATATCACTCAATACGGAATCCGCTCTTTCCCTTAAAGTGAAAGACATAGCATCTGCTTCTAAAATTTGGGTGAACAATAAACTCGTTTATAGTGCTGGCATTATTGATACCATTCCTCAAAACAATTCACCACAATTTAAACCTGCTATTTTCAGTTTACCTCTTGATACCAATCTGTATGAACTGGTGGTGGAAGTATCAAATTATAATCACCAAATGGGTGGATTATGGGACAATATTTTCATTGGCAGAAAAGAACAAATTAGCCTTCAGCACGAACGTGAAACCATTCAAAATTTCTTTATTTACGGGGCCATATTCATTATTGGTTTGTACCATTTAGGCTTGTTTCTGCTCAGGAAAAAAGATCAAATGAGTTTAAACTTTGGTCTATTTTGTTTTATGATTAGTTTAAACTCAATGACAAGAGACCGCATCTTATTTTACTTCTATCCCGAGTTTGATTGGGAATTATCATACAAAATTGAATACATAAGCCTTTTTGCTTGCTTACCTTTATTTTATATTTTCTTTTACTTGTCATTTAAAGAAGATTTTAACAGATTTTTCAAAACGCTTTCTATTATTATTGTGGGCATTTTTGGAGGTATTACCCTTTTCACAAAAACAATAGTTTTCAGTCACTTACTTACCCCTTACCATATCTTACTTGGTATTTATGCCATAGTTGTAATTAGCTCATTAACTAAAAGTCTTTATAAAAGACGTTTGGGGGCAAACCTCATTTTAGTGGGCTTCATATTTTTCTTCATTGCCATGACAAACGATATTTTACATGCAAGAAATATCATCAATACAACTGTCTTAATGAACTATGGTGTATTTGCTTTTGTCATTGTACAGGCCTTTTTCTTGGCTAAGCAAAGTGTGGCGGCTTACAAACAAATTGAAGAACTTTCATCAAACTTAATTCTTATCAACCAATCCTTAGAAAAATTTGTACCCAATGCATTTTTAAAGTTGTTAAGCAAAGAGAATATTAGTGAGGTTTCTTTGGGAAATAATATTGAGAAGCAAATGAGCATTATGTTTAGCGATATTAGGTCTTTCACAAGCATTTCAGAAAAACTAAAGCCACAAGAGGCCTTTGAATTTATAAATGAGTACCTCAAGAAAATGGGGCCAGTCATTCGCAACCACAATGGCTTTATCGACAAGTATATTGGAGATGGAATCATGGCCCTTTTTCCTGAAAACCCAGAAAATGCGGTGAATGCCTCAATTGAAATGATGGAGCAATTGATTGCATTTAATAAAGAAAACGAACAAAAAAATTTGCCTCAAATAGATATTGGCGTTGGTATACATACTGGCATGTGCATGCTAGGCACAGTAGGTGAATATGAAAGAATGGATACCACCGTCATCTCAGATGCAGTGAACCTTGCAGCACGCATTGAATCCTTAACTAAAACCTATAAAACACCTATACTCATTAGCGAAGAAACCTATAATGGTTTGTCAAAAAACAAAAAAATAAAGGTTCGGTATATTGGGATTGCTACAGTAAAAGGGAAATCAATATCTACCAAATTGTATGAAATTTTGGTAAGACATGAATATAACGATGAGGAGCTAAGCTCATTTGATGAAGGTATCCATAAATACTATCAAAAAGACTTTCAAGGAGCTAAGGAATCCTTCCAGAAACTATTGGGCAAACATAGCCAAGATGGGGTATTGCAATACTATTTAAATCGTATTGAAAAATACCTTCAAGAAGGATTAGCAGAAAACTGGAATAGCTTTGAAGTTTTTGATTATTGAGTTAATTGAATAATATTACCTTCATAATCGTTTTTATAAAATCTCTAAGCCTTTCTTCTTTTCTTGAGTTGATTTACAAAATCACTTAAACTATTCATGTAATAGATATAAGCATCGTATGGGCTATCATATGGGCTGAAGTATTTGTGCACGTCTCCATCACTCCAAAACTTAGTACACATATAATAAAAATGGTCGCTTGTAAGCATTTTTTGCCATATATCAATCGCTGATTTATCTTGAGTAGCATATACTTCTTTTTCCAACGCATATATCTTTTCGATAGATTCATCCTGCATTGGATTGCCTAACCATGCCGACAAATCGCGCTCTGAATCGGCCCAACTGGTTAAGTCGTGGCAATCGTAAATATCTTTTACTTCAAATTGCGCCACCACTTCTGATGGGGTTTTAAAATTAAAATCTTTGTGCTTAAGAATATGTTGAGGCAAATACCTCATAAACTCAAATATGCCTGTCTCAGCCCATTGGTGCTCTCCAAAGGTCTCGTAATCCATAAATAGATTAATGGTTTCGCCATCGCCTGCAATTGGATGAACCCAAGACGCAAATTTTTCTGCTGTTAATGGCCATTCTTCCCAAGCCCTATTACTAAATCTAAAAGCAATGTCATCGCTTAATTTATAATTTTTTAGTAAAGATTTTATCTTGCTTGCATTGGGTGCACGGTATAAAAAGTTTGGTGAGCGACCATTTAAGACCCTATCAACACCTTCACATATAATTCCTTTATAGCCTAAATCTTCAATAAACTTTGCCAACTCATTATTGTATTGCAATTCGGTATTTCTAAAAACCGTAGGTTCATAGTCGAAATGTTTTTTCAACAATGCCTTGTGTTTTTCTATTTGTCGTTTGAATTCATCCTTGCTAAAAATAAATGCTAAAGAATGGTAATAGGTTTCAGAAATAAATTCTACACAACCTGTTTTTGCTAGCTTTTTAAAACTTTCAAGCACATCTGGGCGCCAAGTTTCAAATTGCTCCAAGGCTACTCCACTAATAGCATAACTTATTTTAAACTCACCTTTGTATTTTTCAATCAACTCAAGCATCAAGTTGTTTGTCGGAATATAGCATCGGTCAGACACTTTATCAAGCACTTGCTTGTTTTTTAAATCATCATAATAATGGTGAGCATGCCCAATATCAAAAAAAGTGTACTCCCTTAATCTGTATGGTTGGTGAACCTGAAAATAAAAACATATCGATGGCATAATGGGTTTTGTTTGTTAGTTGTTAGTTAATGGTTATTAGTTCCAAGTAAGAACAATTCTTATTTAATAATTTATAATTCTACTTAATAATTTCATCATAGATACTCATTACTTTTTGGGCTGTATTATCCCAAGTAATATCTTTCAAGTCGGTATCCGATTTCTGAATCATTTCATCTCTCAATCCCTTATAGTCAAGCGAAGCTATTATGTACTGTGCCAATTTTTGGGTATCCCAAAAATCAATCTTTAAAGCACTACTGAGTACCTCTCCTGCACCAGAAGTTTTGCTCATAATGGTTGGAATGCCATATTGCACAGCTTCTACTGCACTTAGTCCAAAAGGTTCGCTTACACTAGGCATACAATACACATCTGTGATTGCTAACAAGTCGTTTAGCTTTTGTTTATTTAAAAAGCCTGGGAAGAAAAATTTATCTCCTAATTTATAGCTCGCAATTTTTTCGATTAATGGCTTATGTAAATCACCACTACCAGCCATCACAAACTTCACATTTGGATGATGTTGTAGCACGATTCGTGCTGCTTCAACAAAATATTCTGGACCTTTTTGCATAGTTATTCTGCCGAAGAAAATCACTAATTTTTCATCAATGGCTTTTTTCTTAACCGACTTATGAATAGCTTCTACACCATTGTGAACGGGTTTAATTTTATAACCCGGCACACCATAAAATCTTTCACAAATAAAACCAGTGTATTCGCTAACAGGAATAACTCTATCAGCTAGTTCCATGGCTTTTCTTTCAAGGTCATATACCCAATTTCGACTGCTCTCTCCACTCCTATCGTATTCGGTAGAATGCACATGAAGCACCATGGGTTTACCCGTTTTCATTTTCAATTCCATGGCTGGCAAAAAAGTCATCCAATCATGTGCATGTATCACATCAAAATCTTGCTTTAAGCCATATTGAACTGAAATTCTAGAAAACTCTATTGCCTTTTTTATCACATCACCAGCATATAGGGCATCTATTTCAAAGGGCTGCACATCCTCGTGATAAACGTCATAGAATTTTTGACTAATATATTCATCACTACCAATGCCACTATATGGTTGCATAGCATTCGAAACATAATGTGTGCTGCCAAATCCAGAGTATTGTTCTCGTTTGAACAAATCACGAAGTTGTTCACGTGTAAAGCTGTTTAATCCTATTAAATCAATGTTCGGTATTTTAAAATCAGGTACACTCTTTGGAATTATCATTTTCAAATCAGCCAAAGGCGACATGGCTTTGCACAAGCCCAAGCAGGCCACACCTAGCCCACCACTAATAACAGGGGGAAACTCCCACCCAAACATTAATACTCGAGGTCTGAAATTCAAAGCAATATATTTTATGGATAAATAATATTTTTATTCTAAAACTTTAGAATTATTTTTATTGCACAAATTCGTAATTTATTTTCACCAAAACAAATTATTTTTTTAATGAACGCACAGTCTAAATATTCTATTAAATACTTCCCTGATAATATCAACAAAATAAGCATTGAAGGAAATTTCTTTTATTTCTATACAAGCGATACCATTCTAGAAGTAAAGGTATTAAGTGACAAAATAATTAGGTTTAGATATGCTGCGGATGGGGTATTTCAAAGAGATTTCAGCTATGCTGTAAGTAAATATTTTGAAGAACGAATTGTTAATCTTGAAATAAATGAAACGCCCGATAATTATATTATTTCAACCCTTAGCGTATTTGTAACTATTTCTAAAGAAACACTGAAAGTCAATATATATGATAAAAGTGGAGGCGTAATACTTGAAGATGATGCTGGTTTTCATTGGCAACATTATCTTCAAAAAGGCGGGAAAATAAACTACTGTAGTAAAAAAATACAAAAAGACGAAGCCTTCTTTGGAATGGGCGACAAGCCCACTGAATTGAATTTAAGGGGCAAATATTTCGAAAATTATGGGGCTGATGTATATGGTTTTCAAAAAAACCAAGACCCCTTATATAAGAACATTCCTTTTTACATGGGATTGCATGAAGACAAAGGCTATGGCATTTTTTTCGATAATAGTTTCCGTACCATTTTTGATTTTGGTCAAGGAAATTCGGATACTTTAAGCTTTTGGGCAAGGGGAGGTGAAATGAATTACTATTTCATATATGGCCCAAATTTACTGAATGTGGTGGAGCAATACAGTCTTTTAACAGGAAGACCTGAAATGCCACCTCTATGGAGTTTAGGCTATCACCAATGTAAGTGGAGTTATTTCCCAGAAAGCAGGGTTCGCGAAGTAGCTAATGAGTTCCGTAAAAGAAAAATCCCTTGTGATGCCATATATCTTGATATAGATTATATGGAAGGGTTTAGATGTTTTACATGGAGTAAGGAGTATTTTCCTGACCCAAAAAAAATGATTAGTGACCTTTCTGCTGATGGCTTTAAAACCATCGTCATTATTGATCCTGGTATCAAAATAGATAAAGATTATTGGGTGTGGCAAGAAGGAAGTCAAAACGATTATTTCTGTAAACGTGCAGATGGTACACTTATGGAAGGCGATGTATGGCCAGGTAAATGTCATTTCCCTGATTTCACTAAACCAAAAGTAAGAGATTGGTGGAGCGGACTGTTCAAAGGACTTATTGAAGCTGGTGTAAGAGGTGTTTGGAACGATATGAATGAACCAGCCGTTTTCGAAATTGGCACTTTTCCTGAAGATGTAAGACATGATTATGATGGCGATCCATGCAGCCATCGTAAGGCGCATAATATTTATGGCATGCAGATGACAAGGGCAACCACCAAAGGCATTAAACGTTTTATGATGCCTAATAGACCCTTTGTTATTACTCGCTCATGTTATAGTGGTATTCAAAGGTACTCTAGTGTTTGGACAGGTGATAACCAAGCTACATGGGAGCACTTATGGATAGCGAATATCCAATGTCAAAGATTGAACATAAGTGGAGTAAGTTTTTGTGGGAGTGATGTAGGAGGATTTATAGGCACACCAGATGGAGAATTGTATACCCGTTGGATTCAGTTAGCCGCATTCCACCCTTTCTTTAGAACACATTATAGCCGAACAGATACGGAAGGAGAACAAGAACCATGGAGCTTTGGAAGCAAATATGAGTTTATAGTAAAGAAATTCATTCACCTCCGCTACCAACTTTTACCTTATTTATATACTGCTTTTTGGCAAAATCATACCCACGGAACGCCAATCATCAGACCTCTGGTTTACCTAGACCAAAACGACCCAGAAACTCATTTCAGAATGGATGAATTTGGATATGGTGACAACATGATTGTATGCCCAGTGCTGCATCAAGGACAGGTGGAACGAACCTTATATTTACCAAAAGGAACATGGTATAATTGGTGGAATGATCATGAATACAAAGGAGGTAGAGAACATATAATTTCTTGTCCAATAGACCGTATTCCTGTTATTGTTAAAGGTGGAGCTGTGATTCCTTACAATCCCAAAATGCAATATGTAGGTGAGGTAGAAGTAAGTGAATTAACTTTACATGTGTATTTTAGTAAAGAAAGCAACGTGGTTAGTTATTTGTATGAAGATGCTGGAGACAATTACGGTTACAAAATTGGCTACAAAAATATCAATAAGTTTTATACTACTGGCAAACAAAGAGATTTCATTCTTGCACATCAACTTGAAGAAGGATTTGAAACTACTTATGGCAATTATAAAGTGGTTTTCCACGGCATTCCATTTGAAGCCAAAGAATATGTGATTGACGGAAAAATCCACAAACTTTCAGAGCGAAATTTTGCTGTAGGAACAATTAAAATAAAGGCTGATAAGCGCTTTAAGAGAATTATATTAAGGTAGAAATTCTTTATTAAGCTCCCAAAGAGGCTTTTAAATCATGTACCTGCGAATCCCATAGAGAGCTTGTGTTTTTTTCATCTTCAGGCATTACAAAATCGGTAATAACCAAAGCCACATCATCGGTTAATTCGTCAACTATGATTTCAAACTCAAAGTATTCATCGGGTTTGCTCTCGAGCCAACGAAAGCGCATCATTTTGTTGTTTACTTTCTTGATCAATTCAGCAATATTCTCCTCTGAATCCCATTTAAACTTAAATTGATTATTATAAACATCAACATCACTACAAAACCAATTGCTCAAGCCTGATGGGCTGCTGATATAATTAAATAATAATGCAGGAGATGTACGAACTCCATACTCTAATCTAATCTTTTTTTTCTTCGTGGTTGTCATACAATATTTGTTTTAACTCCGTTGGCAAATATGTATAATTACTATTAACAAGCAAGCTATTTTTTAAAAAGTGCAAAAAAAATGGTACATGTTTTTAATCATGCACCATTTATAAATAATTAAATCACTTTTTATTTCTTGTCGAACGAGCGATGTTCTTTTTTGAACAACTCTTCTTGCGGCAAAGATTTAAAATAATCGTAGGTAATTTTTAATCCCTCTGCCCTTGATACTTTAGGCTCCCAACCTAAAATTTCTTTTGCTTTAGTAATATCTGGTCTGCGTTGTTTAGGATCGTCTACTGGCAGTGGCAATGAAATTAATTTTTGGTTTGCACCCGTTAACTTTAAAATCTCTTCACCAAATTCCTTAATAGTGATTTCATTAGGATTACCAATATTTACAGGATAGGCGTAATCGCTCATCAATAAACGATAGATACCATCTACTAAATCACTCACGTAACAGAATGAGCGTGTTTGAGAACCATCACCAAACATAGTCAAATCCTCGCCTCTCAATGCTTGACCAATAAACGCAGGTAAAACCCTACCATCATTTAGTCGCATTCTAGGTCCATAGGTATTAAAAATCCTGATGATACGAGTTTCAAGACCATGGAAAGTATGATAAGCCATAGTGATTGACTCTTGGAATCGTTTTGCTTCATCATAAACACCTCGTGGCCCAACTGTGTTCACATTCCCCCAATACTCTTCAGTTTGCGGGTGAACAGTTGGATCTCCATAAATTTCAGAGGTAGAAGCCACTAAAATTCTCGCCTTTTTCTCTAAAGCTAAACCTAAACAATTATGTGTTCCCAAAGAACCCACTTTAAGTGTTTGGATTGGTATTTTCAAATAATCAATTGGGCTAGCAGGCGAAGCAAAGTGTAGGATATAATCCAACTTTCCTGGCACATGTATAAACTTACTTACATCATGGTGGTAGAATTCAAACTCCTTAAGTTTAAAAAGATGTTCAATGTTTTTCAAATCACCAGTAATAAGGTTATCCATACCTATTACCTCATAGCCTTCGGCAATGAATCTATCGCATAGATGCGAACCTAAAAAGCCTGCGGCTCCTGTAATTAAAATACGTTTCTTTGTCATAATTGTTATTAACTAAAACTTAATTAATTTGTTTTGATACCAATACAGTAATAGTCGAAGCCTAATTCTTTCATTTCAGCAACGTCATAAATGTTTCGTCCATCAAAAATCACATTTCCTTTTAGTAGTTTATGCATTACTTTAAAATTAGGAGAACGGAATTCAGGCCACTCTGTAATGATTAATAAAGCATCTGCGTCAATTAAACACTCTTCCCCATCTTTGCAATATTCAATTTGCTCGCCCAACATGTGTTTAGCTTCTTTCATTGCTACAGGATCGTATGCTTTCACATTGGCACCAGCTGCTAACAATTTCTCAATAATAACCAATGAAGGTGCTTCACGCATATCATCCGTTTTTGGTTTAAAAGAAAGGCCCCACAATGCGAAGGTTTTACCTTTCAAGTTACCATCAAAATGCTTGATAATTTTGTTATACAAAACAGATTTCTGAGCTTCGTTCACCGACTCAACCGACTCTAATATCTGCATTTTATATCCGTTTTCAGAAGCTGTTTTTATTAATGCTTTTACATCTTTCGGGAAACAACTTCCACCATATCCGATGCCCGGATAAATAAATTTATTTCCAATACGAGCATCACTTCCTATTCCTTTGCGCACCATGTTCACATCAGCACCCATGATTTCGCATAGGTTAGCTATGTCATTCATAAAGCTAATTTTTGTAGCAAGCATACTGTTGGCAGCATATTTGGTCATTTCAGCACTAGGAACGTCCATGAATATAATAGGGTGACCATTCAATAAAAATGGTTTGTATAATTTACGCATGATTTCTTCAGCACGTTTGCTTTCTACGCCAATTACAATTCTATCTGGTTTTAAGAAATCGTCAATAGCAGCTCCTTCTTTTAAGAACTCAGGGTTTGAAGCCACATCAAATTCAATACTGGCTCCTCTCTTAGTCATTTCGTCATTTATAGCAGATTTTACTTTTTGTGCAGTTCCAACCGGCACAGTACTCTTAGTTACTACTACAATATAATCATTGATATTTGAACCGATTTCTCTAGCTACACCTAGCACATATTTTAAATCAGCACTTCCATCCTCACCTGGAGGAGTTCCTACGGCTATAAAAGCAACATCACATTCTGCAATGCTATCTTTTAAGCTAGTGCTAAACTTTAATCTGCCCTTTTCAACATTACGGCTAACCATTTCTTCAAGACCCGGCTCGTAGATTGGAAGAATTCCTTTGTTTAAGTTTTCAATTTTTTGGGTATTTACGTCAATACATACAACATCAATACCAACTTCAGCAAAACATGTTCCGGTAACTAAGCCAACGTAGCCTGTACCTACTACAGCTATTTTCATAATTATTAAAATTTTAGATGCGAATATAGTTTTTTGACATTGTGTTGCTGCAATTAATGCCAATTATCAGTGTTAATATTCTATTTAATGGTACAATTCAACAATTAAAATAATAATATGCAGAATAAAAGACCATTCCAAGAACCATTTTAGTCAAAAATACCTAGATAAGCATACTTGAATTTATATTCACAAAAAATAACTTTATTATTGCATAAATGAATTTCAAATCCCAGTATTTATTTATTCTTTTTTCAATTATTGGTATATTAGCAAGTGCTCAAGCTACTAAAAAAGAAAGGAAATATACCTTAAGCAATAAAATTGCTGACATTAATATTGGCTATAATTATCAGCTTCCGTCAGCAGATCTTCTTAATCGTTTTGGTAATTTTAATTCAATTTACATTGGCGCTTCCCTTAAAACACGCAGCGAATGGTTTATGTCTGCTGAGGCTAATTATATGTTTGGAAGCGAAATAAAAGAGGTAAACATTTTAAACAACGTTAGCAATAGTAGCGGCATAATCAACGACATGAGTGGAAACCCCGGAAAATATTCTGTTGGAATGCGTGGCTATGGTTTTTATGGAAGGTTTGGAAGGTTATTCCCTATTTCTAGATACAATAAAAACAGTGGCATACTTGCTTTGGCAGGAGTAGGATACATGTTCCATTGGATAAATTTCAATATTCCTCAAGATAATATTGCTCAAATTGGACCCGATTATCAAAAAGGATACGATAGGCTAAGCGCAGGCTTGGCATACAATCTTTTTGCAGGGTATATGTTTCATTCACAAAATAGACTCTTGAATTTTTATGCAGGTGCTGACCTAACCAATGCATATACTCAAAGTGTAAGAGGCTACAATTTTGATGAAATGAAAAAGGATGAAGCAAATAGGTTTGATCAAATAATTTCGCTTCGTTTTGGTTGGCTTATTCCTATCTATCTAAACACCAAAGACGAAAATGAGTTCGAGTTTAAATAGGCTGATTTTCTATTCAGGATTTCTTTTATACTGCCTAGGTCTTCATGCATACAAATTAGCGCTATACTTGGCTTCGCCATTTAATATAAGGGCAAGAAAAATGTTGGATGGCAGAAAAAACTTATGGCAAAATGTCGAGCAAAAACTAGACAAGGATTCTAGTAAAAATATTTGGTTTCATGTAGCATCTTTGGGCGAATACGAGCAAGCAAGACCAGTGATGGAAGCCATCAAAATAAAGCATCCTGAATACAAAATAGTATGCACCTTTTTTTCACCTTCAGGTTATGATGTTTTAAAAAACGACAAGGCTTCAGATTGTATTTTTTATTTACCCTTCGACAGCAAATCAAATGCTAAAAAATTAGTTCAGCTTATCAATCCAATAATGGCATTTTGGGTAAAATACGATTTGTGGCATTTCTATATTCAAGAATTGCAAAACAATAAAATACCCATCTACCTTTTGTCAGCTTCATTTAGAAGCAATCAAATCTACTTTAAATGGTATGGCATTTTTTTTAAAGAAATCCTTCAAAAATTCACCCTCATATTCTCACAAAACAGCGAAACAAAACAACTCCTAAATTTTATTCGGATTGATAACATTATATCCAAAGACACAAGATTCGACAGGGTATATAGAAATGTCCAGCAACTCCATGAAATACCAGCCATTGCTACCTTTAAAGGCAATAGCCTATTGCTAGTAGCTGGCAGTTCATATAGCATTGAAGAACAAATTTTAGCAGATTTTTTCGCAGTTAACCCTTATGGCTTAAAACTCATTATAGCCCCGCATTTTGTAGATGAAAAGCGAATCGTTGAAATAGAAAGTACCTTTCAAAACCTATGTATAAGATGGAGCGATTATGAAGTAGGTGGAGATGATAGAGGTAAAAAAATATTAATTATTGATTGCATTGGCATCTTATCTAAAATATATCGATATGCAGATATTGCCTTTATTGGTGGTGGATTTAAACATGGGGGCTTGCACAATATCTTAGAAGCGACTTGCTTTGGTGTTCCTACATTATTTGGTCCTGAAATAAAGAAATTTCCGGAGGCTTCTGAATTAATAAAATTTGGTGGGGCTGATACCGTTATAGACAACCATGATTTTGCTACAAAGGCTCGCATCTTATTAGAAAATCACCAACAAAGAAAACAGATTGGCCTAAAGGCAGCTCATTTCATTAAAGACAATGTAGGGGCTACGGAACTCGTAATGAAACACATTTTCGAGAAATAGTAAGCCTCTGCTTAAAAACAAATTACGCTTGCTTGCGTTTTTTCACTAAGTTTGTTTTATAAATAATTCTATCATGAAAAAAAGAATTCTTTCTGTAATGGCAGGTGTGGTGGCAGGTTTTATTACCATAAGCATTGGAGATGCCATAACCCAACAATTATACCCTGCCAATGGTTTAAATTACCAAGATAAAGAAGCCCTAAAAAACTTCATCTCTCATCTCCCAACCACTTGCTTTGTAATCATGCTTGGCTTTTGGTGCCTATCTTCATTCATTGGTGGATTGGTTGCAGGGAAGGTTAATCCTGACTCTTGGATGCGTTCTTCCATTTTAACAGGACTTGTATTATTAGCCGCGTCAGTGGGCAATATGGTAATGATCCCTTACCACCCCATTTGGATGATGGTTTCATGTATTATTCTATATATACCTTTAGCTTATTTTGGTGGTAAACTAGTAAACTAATGAAACGACATATTATTAAATATAGCTTGATAGCAGCAGGCTGCAATGCTTTATGGATGCTATTGTATGTAGCAACATTTGGAATATTTGCTTTGCATTGGGGTGAAGCTTTTCGTGTGGCCATTCTTATCTGTACTTTTTCATTTTTCACTTATTTGTGCATTAAGTCATACCGACAGACTAACCCAAATTCTGAAATAAGCATGAAGGAGGCAATGAAATTGGGAATCCTGATCACATTATTTGCCACCACCATGTATGCAGTGCTTTGGGCCATTATTAATTATTATTTTATCCCAGATTTCGCAGATCGGTTTGCGGACCATTTGATTGAATATAATAGGTATCTTGGAAAAAGTCCAGAAACCATGAGAAAAAAAATTATTGAAATGGATGAATACAGGGTAAATTATAAAAAACCAATTGTAAATATTATCTATAGCTTTTCTGAAATATTACCAATTGGCATCATCCTTTCAGTGATTAGTGCTTTTGTTTTGAAGAATAAAAAGAGTTAACATTCATTTATTATGTTTCAATTTATCAGGCCTTAAAATAATCTTATTTTCTGAACAGAATCTGTAATGTCGAACAAATTCTATCATAACAATAAGAGTTTGTCATTGGAGCGGAGTCGAGACATAGACAGACTCTTCCCCCAAGCCAGTTCTCGACTCCGCAATCTCCAACGAAACCTAGTAGGGACGCGATTAATCGTGACCATACAAACAAAAAAAGCTGCCCAGAGGCAGCTTTTCAGTTATACTTCAATGTATATTACTTAATCTCGAAAGTATTCATAAATGCAGTAGTGAAGTTTCCTTTTTTGAAGTCTTCATTTTGCATTAATTGCATTTGCAACGGAATGGTGGTTTTTAAACCCGGTCCTTCAATGATAAACTCACCCAAGGCTCTTTCCATTTTAATAATAGCTTCTTCGCGTGTTTGCGCACTCACAATCATTTTGGCAATCATACTATCATAGTTTGATGGAATGGTATATCCAGCATAGATATGAGTATCTACACGTACACCTGGTCCACCTGGCTTATGAAGGTAATCAATTCTGCCTGGTGTAGGTCTGAAGTTGTTATAAGGGTCTTCCGCATTTATACGCACTTCAATAGAGTGTTTGGTTGGATAATAATCCTTTCCACTAATAGGTACTCCTGATGCTATAAGAATTTGTTCTTTAACAAGGTCATAGTTTATTACTTCTTCGGTTACAGGATGCTCTACCTGAATACGGGTGTTCATCTCCATAAAATAGAAGTTACGGTCTTTGTCAACCAAAA
>JBBALJ010000013.1:0-53681 GCA_040403075.1 Bacteroidia bacterium | reverse complement strand
AAAGTATATATACTTTACGCAAAGTTAAGGTTTTGTTTTTACAATTCCTAATATGATCATTCCAGATTATACAAAGCCGATACTCATCATCTCAGCCGTATGCGTGTAAGTAGTAGACAAAAAAGATTTGAACATGGTTCTTGACATTTGAGTGCCGCGCATATCGAGTAATAGATAAAAAGGATTTGAATCCTTTTACTTGTAGCTCGGAGACACAACAACAGGGCAAAGTTTAGGGACGAATCAATATTCGCTCTTTTAAGGGGCTAGAAGTAAGGAAAATGTAAAAAATAACCGATTGCCAATAAGAAAGGGTAAGTATTATCAATTTTTTAAAATTTCGCTTTCCAATATCAATCCTAAAAGCAATATTTGAACGGATTTGAGTTTTAAGCCTACATATATCAGCAAGTATATTTTTATTGCCCTTTTGTTGTTTCCCTTGCAGCAAGTTTTTGCGCAGGGTATCAATACTACTTTTGGCCAAAATCGTGTTCAATTTGGAGAGTTTGAATGGAGTTATGTAAGAAGCGAAAACTTTGATTCCTACTTTTACAAAGGGGGCCGTGAATTGGCCACTTTTGCAGCCAAGTATGCCGAAGAAAACCTAAGTGCTTTAGAAACGGTTTTAGACCATCGCCTAAGCGGACGTATAGAAATCATTTGCTACAATACCCTAGGCGATTTTAAACAGAGCAATTTTGGCTTGGAGGAGATTGCACAAAATACTGGAGGTTACACCCAAGTGGTAAACAACAAAGTGTATATTTACTTCAATGGAGATCATGGCGATTTTGTAAGGCAATTGAAAGATGGTATGTCTTTGGTATTGCTCAATGAGTTGCTGTATGGTGGATCATTTCAAGAGCGCATTCAAAGTGCTACTTTACTTAATTTACCTCAATGGTATTTACGTGGTTTGACAAGCTATATCTCAAAACCATGGGATGCCGATATGGACAACCGCATGAAGGATGGTTTACTTTCAAAAAAAATGATGAAGTTTAACCGATTAAACAATAAAGATGGGGTGTTTGCGGGTCATAGCATTTGGAAGTTTTTGGTTGACAAATATGGGGCTGAAGTAATACCCAATATGGTTTACATCACACGTATAACCCGCAATTATGAAAATGCATTCATTTACGTTACAGGATTGAAATTTAAAGACCTTCAAAAAGAATGGCTTGATTATTATAAAACACTTTATTTAAAAGAAGAGACTGGTCGCAGCTTGCCTTTGGCTGAGTTGAAAATAAAACGCAAGCAAGCCCAATATATTCAACCGGAAATGAAGGTAAGCAGCAAAGGAAATTACTTGGCCTTTACCACCAATAAAAACGGCAAATACAAAGTGTGGTTGTTTGATACCAAAACAGGTAAATCAAAAAAAATATTTAAAGGTGGAATAAAATATAACCAACTAGAAGTGGATCATTCTTTTCCGCTTGTTACTTGGCAACAAGGTGGCGACAAGTTGGGAATTATTTATGAAAAAAGAGGCTATGTATATTTGAAATTAACTGACCTTGTTACCAAAGAAAAGACAGTTATTCAGTTTCAAAAATTTGAAAAAATAACAGGCATAGATTTTAGTGACAACGGCAGAACCATTGTGCTCTCAGCTATTCGCAAAGGACAAAGTGATTTATATACGTTTGATATTCCAAGCAGGCGAGAAAGACAGCTTACAAATGATTTTTATGATGACATAAATCCGCGCTTTGTTGACTATTCGAGCAAGGTGGTTTTTAGTTCAAATAGAAATACAGATTCATTGGCTCAACCCGTTATTCCTAAAATATACGAGACCAATAATTTCGACATTTATCAATATGATTTGGAAAGCAAGAATGGCATGCTAAAGCGCATCACTCGCACCCCAAATATTAACGAGACTCAGCCCATTGATTTTAATAGAAATTACATGGCATATCTGAGTGACTATAATGGAATAAAAAACCGCTATGCGGCAAGGGTAGAAGAGGAGTTTGATTATAATGAAATTCAAATAAAATATTTTGATTCAACGTACAAAAACACTGATACGCTTTATTATTTTGAGGAAAGTATTCCGCAAAAAGGCAAAGAATTTGACTACAATGGAAAACATATTGTTATAGATACAACCGTTGAAAAGATTGATACCATTGTTCATACCAAAGACATTGTTTACACCTATCCACTAACAAATTTCACGCGCAACATCCTTGCCCATGATGTTTCTGTGCAAGCAAAATTGGTGTATGATTTGATGCTTATAAACAATAAGTATTATATCAAAATGACACCACTTAGCAAATCGGTGGAGGAGGATAGCAAAGCGGTTGAAACCTATCCAAACATGTTCAGATTGAAGAGCGGATATGCCACTACTCAGTTTGAATCAGGGCGGAAAGAATATAGACGATTACCAGGCTTTGCACAACCTGTTCAGGAAGTAAAAGAAGAAACTGAAACGCGCATTCCGCTTGATACCACGGGCTATTTCTTTGTAAGCGAGTTTACTAAACCTGATTACAAAAAACCTGCTTATATGGTATTGCCAAAGTTTGGCTCATCACTTAAAAATGGGGCTAATAAAAACAATGTGAAACTAACATCACCACGTTTTTATGATGTGACTTTTTTTGCTGATGAATTGGTAACTCAATTGGTTGATAATTCCATCATCAATACCTATTACCAACCCATTTCGGCTGCAGGTGCACAATTGTTTAATCCGGGTTTGAATGGTTTATTCAAATTGGGTATGGTTGATTTATTTGAAGATTATCGCTTTGTGGGAGGGCTTCGTATTAGCTATGATTTGAGCGGCCTTGATTATTTTGTTTCGTTCGAAACTTTGAAAAAACGCTTAGACCATAAATTCCAATTCTACCGTCAATCTAGGGCTGGAACCAGTCCTGAGGGTTTCAGTGCGAGGAGTTTATCTCACGAGTTAAGGTACATCACTAAATACCCGATTAGTCAAACTAGTAGTTTTAGATTAAACATATTTGGTCGCCAAGACCGCGATGTATATAGGGCCAATGGCCAAGCTTCGCTTGAAGCCCCTGATAGAATTACCAATTGGGCAGGATTTAAATTGGAATATGTGTTTGACAATTCAGTTCCTAAGGGTTTGAACCTTTGGAATGGCACCAAGTTTAAAGTGTTTTATGAAAAGTACATAAGTGTTGACAACAGCGATGTGCAAATGAATGTGCTAGGATTTGATTTAAGGCACTTTGAAAAAATACATCGTCAGATTATTTGGGCAACTAGGGTGAGTGCCAATACTTCATTTGGGCCAGCCAAGGTTGTTTACTATTTGGGTGGTGTTGAGAATTGGATTACCCCTCGTTTTAATAATGATATTTCAACCTCAGGAGATCAAAATTATATTTTCCAGGCACTGGCTTGCAATCTTAGAGGCTTTGAGCAAAACATCCGCAATGGAAATACCTTTGCCGTTATCAATACTGAGATTCGTTTTCCAGTATTTCAATATGCTTTTAACCGCCCATTGAGAAGTGAGTTTTTACATAATTTCCAAGTGGTGCCTTTCTTTGATATTGGCTCAGCTTGGGTGGGTGATAATCCATATAGCGAAGACAATACCTTTAACCAAAAAATAATAGATATCAAACCAATTAGAGCCAAAGTAATAAATGTGCGTGACCCAATCGTGGCAGGTTTTGGCGGAGGTTTAAGAACCAAATTATTGGGCTATTTTGTGAGGTTTGATGTGGCTTGGGGCATACAAGATGCCGAGATTAACAAAAAGCCAGTATACTATGTAAGTTTGACTCAGGATTTTTAACCCTTCATCCCCTCTCCAAAGCAATGGCGGCAGCGGGCTTCATAGGTGTCTTTTTCACCAAGCATCACCAAGGCGTCATTACTGGTTTTGCGGAAAGAATGAGTGGCTAAATCACCACAAACCACACAAATGGCGTGCACTTTGGTAACATATTCTGCAATGGCCATTAGTTTGGGCATGGGTCCAAAAGGCTTGCCTAAATAATCCATATCAAGGCCAGCAACCACTACGCGAACGCCTTGCTCGGCTAGCTTCTCGCAAACATATACCAGTTCATCATCAAAAAATTGTGCTTCGTCAATACCAATTACATCTGCATCATTGGTCATCAAAAGAATATTGAGGGAAGAGCCTACAGGTGTGGAAGAAATGGAGTTTGAATTATGCGAAACCACATCGTTTTCATCATAGCGTGTATCTACAGCAGGCTTAAAAATTTCTACTTTTTGGTTGGCAATTTTCGCCCTATTAAGCCTACGAATCAATTCCTCGGTTTTACCCGAAAACATAGAACCACACACAACTTCTATCCAGCCTTTCTTGTATGATGTATTTCTGTGTGGTTCTAAAAACATTTCGGACAAAAATAACTTTTTGCTTCACATGTAAAAATCTTGAAAGGTATTTGTTGCATGTTTTGATTAGGGGTTAAGGTTTGAGCACATTTTGGAAAAGAATGGTATTTTATAAAGGACTAATCTGTCCCTAAGCTTAGTGTTAGCTGTGCACTTAATAACACATGTTTATTTTTATTGCTACCAATTACCATTTAAAAAGCAATTTTTGCCCTATGAATTCATTGCAACTGATAACTAAAATTAAGAGCCGCTTGGCAGAGATGACCGAATTGAGTGATGATATCTTATCTCATAACAAAAATCTGCTAGCCATTGAGAAGGAAGTTTTAAAGAAAAACTGTGCAGAATTGTATGATTTACTGCTAAAGCTAAAAACCAATGATGAGCAAATAGTTGAAAATGTTGCGCCCAAAATGGAGGCCCCAAAGGCCGAAGAGCCTATAATAAAAAGTAGTCTTGCCCCTGAAGTAGTAAAAGAAATGCCTAAATTGGAAGAGATTGTAATTGAAGAAATTTCTTCTTTCAATACCATCATTGAGACAGCAGGCGAGGAGCATACCCTAAACAGCATTGCTGAAATTATTGTAGAAGAAGAAGTGATAGAGGAACCAGAGATTATTCAAGTTGTCGAAGAGCCTGCAGTTTTTATTCAAGCCCCTATAGTTGAAAATAAAATTGAAACACATAAACCTTCTGATTGGAAACCAGAATTGAAAATAGGCAGAACGGTGATGCCTGAAATACCGAAGGAAGAGCCAAAACCTGAGCCTTTTTTAAGTTTTGAAAAAGTGGTGATACCTGAAAAAACCGAGGAAGAACTTAGCTTTAATGAGCGTATTGCCAAAAACATTGAGAGGTATCAAATATCAGATAAACCCATTGAACCTAAGATTGATAATCTTAAAACAGCCATATCATTGAATAAGAAAATTGCTTTTGTGAATGAACTTTTCAAAGAAAATGTGGTGGATTATGCTAAAAACATCGATAGAATAAACAATGCATCAGACATAAATGAAGCCATGGGTTATTTTGCCGAGTTGAAGGCACAGTACAATTGGCAGTCGACAAATGAGCTTGTTATCGAGTTAGAGAAACTAATTCAGCGTAGGTTTTAGTGCCTTTTCCAAGCTACAAAATCATACATTATTTGTACCTATTTCAAAAACTTTAGACGTATTTTCGCAGCGCCTTATTTATTCAAAATATGCTTAATTATAATCGTAAAAACTATAGTGACGAAACCCTTGTAGATCTTTATAAAGCCATTATTAAACCGCGCCTTATCGAAGAAAAAATGCTTATTTTACTTCGTCAAGGAAAAGTGAGCAAATGGTTTAGTGGTATTGGTCAAGAAGCTATAAGTGTAGGTTGTGTGAAAGCATTACACGATGATGAATACGTACTTCCATTGCATCGTAATTTGGGCGTTTTTACTGGAAGAAACATCCCATTTGCTAAGCTTTTCAGCCAATGGCAAGGCAAGAAAGATGGTTTTTCAAAGGGACGTGAGCGCTCATTCCATTTCGGAACTAACGAGTACAATATAGTAGGCATGATATCGCATTTAGGAGCTATGTTGGGTGTGGCTGATGGTATTGCATTGGCTCATAAAATCAGAAAAGAGAAAAAAATTAGTGTGGTTTTTAGTGGTGATGGTGGAGCAAGTGAAGGAGATTTCCACGAAGCCATTAATACAGCTGCGGTGTGGCAACTACCCGTTATTTTCTTGATTGAAAATAATGGTTATGGATTATCAACCCCAACCAATGAGCAGTTTCGTTTCAAAAGTTTTATTGATAAAGGCGTTGGCTATGGTATAGAAGCTTATCGCATTGATGGTAACAATATCTTAGAAACCTATGATGTGATAAAAAACTTGGCAGAGTCGATGCGTAACAATCCTAGACCAGTGCTATTGGAATGTATGACATTCCGTATGCGTGGCCATGAGGAGGCATCGGGAGTTAAGTATGTGCCGCAAGAATTATTTGAAATTTGGGGCAAAAAAGACCCTGTTGTCAATTACGAAAAGTACCTATTAGAAAATAACATCATTACACAGGAGCAAATTGCTAACATCAAATCTGAGATTAAAGCGGAAATAGATGCTGGGGTAATTTCGGTTGAAAACGAACCTGAAATCACTCCTGTAACAGAAGAAGAAATGAATGATGTTTTTAAAGCAGTACCTTCAGTTTCCTCTAGCCATTTTGAAAATTTACAACACGTAACGGTAAAACCAGAGACTTCTCAAAAAACTGATAAACGCTTAGTTGATGCCATTAGTGATGGATTGAAATTGTCGATGCGCAAGCATGACAATTTAGTATTGATGGGACAAGACATAGCCGAATATGGAGGTGTGTTTAAAATCACGCAAGGCTTTGTTGAAGAATTTGGCAAAGCAAGGGTAAGAAATACCCCACTTTGTGAAAGTGCCATTCTGGGTGCAGGATATGGTTTGTCTATCAAAGGAATGAAAGCCATGGTAGAAATGCAGTTTGCCGACTTTGTGAGTGTTGGTTTTAATCAAATTGTAAATAATCTAGCGAAGAGTTACTACCGTTGGGGACAAAATGCCGATGTAGTAGTGAGAATGCCCACAGGTGCAGGCATGGGTGCAGGCCCTTTCCATTCGCAAAGCAACGAGGCTTGGTTTTTCCATGTGCCGGGTTTGAAAATAGTTTACCCATCAACACCAGGAGATGCCAAAGGACTATTATCTGCAAGTATTTCAGATCCTAACCCAGTATTATTTTTTGAGCATAAAAACTTGTACAGAAATACGGAAATTGAAGAGGCTGTTTTTGATGATTATTATGAATTAGAAATTGGCCCTGCCCGTAAGGTGCAAGATGGGGATGAGATATCAATCATTACTTATGGTGCAGGTGTTCATTGGGCAAGTAAATATGCCAAGGAGCAAAACATTGATGCCGATATAGTTGATTTAAGAACACTAATGCCTTGGGATAAAAATGCAGTAGAGCAAAGTGTGAAGAAAACAGGTAAAGTAATTGTGTTGCATGAAGATACCCTAACAGGTGGAATAGGCGCAGAGATTGCCGCTCACATTGCCCAACATTGCTTCAAGTTCCTAGATGCACCTGTGGTGAGGGTAGCATCCCTTGATACCCCAGTGCCTTTTAATACAGATTTAGAGCAAAATTACTTGCCAAAAGAAAGACTAAAAGCCGCTATTGACGAATTATTGAATTACTAGTTAAGCGCTGATTCTAATATAGCTTTTACACTTTCGGTGGTAAAGGGTTTGGCTAGAAACGCTACATTGGTAAGGTTTCCTATGCGCTGTGCGAAATCATCCTGACTGATTGAGCTAACAAATACCACTTTGCATTTATCGCCTATAATTTTGGATGTATTGATACCATCCATGCTGTTTTGAAGGCCAATGTCCATCATCACCAGGTCAATTTTTTCAAGTCTTGCAATATCGATGGCTTCAAAGCCACTTGCTGTGCTAATGATATTTGTGTGGCCTAAGTTTTCTAATGCTTTGCGAAGTAAACCCCTGCTTACAGCATCATCCTCAACAATCAAAATTTTTGTGTTTTCCATAGTCCTTTTGTTTCAACAAATCTTACGAAAAAGATTGACAATTCCCTAATTAGTTTTGAAGGCATAAAAAAAGCCGTTTCAAACGAAACAGCTTTTTAGTGATTTATCCTAAATAGGCTTTTAATATTTTGCTCTTACTTGATTTGCGAAGTCTGCGCAGTGCTTTTTCTTTAATCTGACGTACACGCTCTCTGGTTAAACCAATTTTCTCGCTAATGTCTTCTAAAGTATGTGCAGGTCCTCCATCAAGGCCATAATAAAACTTCAATACATCTTTTTCTTTTTCGCTCAAAGTTGAAATCACACGATTGATTTCTTTTTGTAGCGATTCGTTAATCAATTGAACATCCGGTCTTGGTTCATCATTGCTATCCAATACACCTAAAAGGGTATTGTCTTCACCTTCTGTCAATGGGGCATCAATACTTAAATGTCTACCTGTACTTCTCATGGCATTTTCCACTTCAAGTACCGGAATATCCATTGCTTCTGCTATCTCATCAACGGTTGGTTCGCGCTCCAATTCTTGTTCAAGTTTAGCAGCAGTGTTACCAATTCTACCAATCGAACCTACTTTGTTTAAAGGCAAACGAACAATACGACTTTGGTCAGCCAAAGCTTGCAAAATGGATTGTCTAATCCACCAAACTGCGTATGAAATGAATTTAAAACCACGGGTTTCATCAAAACGTTTTGCCGCTTTAATCAAACCTAAGTTTCCTTCATTAATTAAATCACCAAGTGTTAACCCTTGATTTTGATATTGTTTTGATACAGAAACAACAAAGCGCAAATTGGCGTTTACCAAACGCTCTAGTGCTACTTGATCTCCTTCACGAATTCTACGAGCTAGTTCCACCTCTTCTTGGGCATCAATCATCGGCACTTTACTAATCTCATTCAGATACTTATCTAACGACTTGCTTTCGCGATTAGTAAACTGTTTGCTTATTTTAAGTTGTCTCATCTATACTTCTTATTTCCTATTGTTAAGTGAATGTTTAAAATTTGGGTTGCAAATTTCGCAAAAAGATAAGCCATTAACGAAAAAAAGCAATATATTTTATATAAGATTTTCTTTTACAGAGCATTAATGTTTTTATTTTGCAGGTATCAGACAAAATTATTTTACCTTTTTGCATGATAATTAAGCACTTAGCTAAATATGATTAAAAGGTGAAATTTCTAGCAAAATCTACAGGGTTCAATTTGTTTAAATTCAACAAGAAACTTGCTCTTTCAAAAGGATGGTTTAAGCTTTGGCTATCCCAAGCATTCAGAACATCTGTGGATGCAAAAAGAGGTACATAAATTTCGAAAATTCCTTTTGCAACGCTAAGGTAAAGTCCTCCGCTGTAGTTGGCTTTAGCCTCATATTTGTTACTTAAAGTGCTAGTGTTGTATGAAACCATTTCTCCATAAACCATATCAGCATAAACTCCAATAGGTAATTTAATTGGAAAAGGTATAGTAATATTGGCAGATGTAAGCCAAGTTTTACTGCTACCAAGGTTTGCAAAATTTCTGAAACCTGCATCGCGATTAATAACCTGACGGCTGTATATACTCTCTTTAGGGTTGTTTTCTGCCCTTCCTATTAGCGATTCATCATACATATAATCAAATTTTCCTGTTGTTCCACCTGCTTGGAAGTAGCTTCTTTCAAGTTGAATATTGTTGTATGAAGTGCCACTGCCTGTATTGAAGAAGGTACCTGCAAATAGTCTTATTTGTGCAGTTTTCTTGCCGTCTTTGTATAGTAAACCTTGCGTAAATTCAGCACTCAAACGATTGTATTGATAATCAAAAGTTCCTGATTGGAAATCGAGATTCAAAGCACTTGGATAGGTTTTTAAATCATGTTTGAATTGGTGCTTAACATCCAAAGCAGAAAATGCTTGGTTACTCCAATTGCTGAAGAAACTTGTGTTTTGTTTGTTTTCTAAGATACTCACATGACGAATGGTAAGCACATTGCTAAATAAGCTTCTATTTGTTTTTTGTTTAAAGTGAATTTCAAGAAATGGAGAAAACTTTTCATAAGTGCTAGGAGCACTTATGCCGAAAGAATTTCCAGAGCCATCTTTAAAACCATCTTTAATTAATCCGTAAGAGCCAAACCTGGATGAGGCAAATCCTAATTTTACTTTTCTTAATAATTTGCTATCGGTTGTAAATATATTTCTTGATACCTTCAAATAGCCATTCAAATCATTGGTTGTGAAACTATACATTGGAACAAAATCAAATTCGGTTTTTTGTGCAGGAAAGATGTCGTTGGCTAAGTATACACCCAACATGCTTCTGTTATACACATTGAAACCATATACTGGTAAAATGAAAATTTGCTTGCTGTTACTTTTTTCAAGTGATGGCAAAAATCTAATATCAATGCCATGGCAGGTTTTGAATAAACCTTTTGTTCTAATCGTATTGTTTTGTCTATACAAATCTAAGCTGGTTTCATCTCCATCAATAGTCCATTTTACTGCTCCGTTTTGACTAGGTAATTCAATAGTTTGAGTACCATTAAAACCCCTAATGATGCTTCGAGAAAGAACCATTCCTTTTTCAGAAACAGATTGAACCTCAAAAGGAGTGTTCAAACCTCCTTTATTTTTTATTTTCAAAAATGTTATGGCTTTTCCATCAACTGCTTTCGTTTTAATGCCAAGCATTTCATAGTCCATTTTTTTATTGCTATCCATGATATCATCAAAAAACCATGAAAGGTTTTTACCTGTGAAGCTTTCAGCATGTTTTCTGAAATCACCAGGCAAAGGATGTTTAAATTTCCATTTGTCAAAATAAGCCATCATCATGGCATCAAATTGGTCGCTACCCAAGTAGAATTGCAGATATTGAATGGTCATAGGATTTTTGGCATACACAATGGTTCCATAATTGTTGTCTGTATATGCTTCTGAGCGTAGGTTACCAGCTTGGTCTGAATTTCTGCGAGCAGAGTATGCATATGTTAGTTTTGTCATACCAAAACCTTTGTTGTTAAAACCAAATAAATCATATATTTTCTTATTGTTTTTTACCTCTTCTGTGTTCACTTTTCTTTCTTCACCACATCGGTTTTCATAATAGGTATTGATACTCTCATCCATCCAAGGATATTCGCGCTCATTGCTTCCAAGTATCCCGTAAAACCAGTTATGACCTACCTCGTGTATGATGGTTGTTCTATCCATGCTACCACAGTTCGTAATGGTCGGGTATTCCATGCCACCACCAGCTTCTAAAGGGGTTATCACAACTTGCACTAAATTGTATGGATATTGGCCTACTTTTTCAGAATAAAATTTTACAGCTTCGTTGGTATACTCAATACCTCTTTTACTTGCTTTTTTTGCAAACAACCAAGTATCTACTTTCTTTGTTTGTGATAAATTTACTTCATCATGTAATACTTGAAATTCTTTGCTACAAAACCATGCAAAATCATGCACATTGCTTTGGGTGTAGCGCAATGTTTTTGTTTCTGTTTTCGAGGGGTTTTCAGGTCCTTTAGTTGAACTATCTATTTTCGATTTTGCAAATAACCACTCCAACTCTTCTTTGTTTTGTAAATCACCAGTTGCCGCTAATACGTAGTCTTTTGGAACAGTAATGCTCACATCAAAATTACCATACTCGCTATAGAATTCACCTTGGTTTAAATAGGGCATAGGATTCCATCCATTAACATCATATACCGCAGGTTTTGGGTACCACTGAGAGATACAAAACATTTGGTCTTCATGTCCCATACGACTAAAAACCTTTGGTATTTTTACATAAAATGGAGTGGCTATTTCAACCGTTTGATTGGGCAATATGTCTTGACTCAAAGTGATTTTGGCAACGTCAATATCTTTTGTTAATTGCCAAGAACATACTTTGTTGTCAATGGTAAATGCTAGGCTATCGATATAACCTCTGTCCTCTTTTTTTGCAAAATAGAAATCGGTTTTTCCATTTTCTAAATCTTGCTTGGCGTATGCTGTTTGGTTGTTTTTATAAGCGTTTGGCCATAGGTGTATATATACTTCTTTTAGCGCATCAGGCGAGTTGTTTGTATATTGCATCTTGATATTGCCTATAAGGCTATTGCTTTTATCATTTAAGCGCACATCAATTTTGTAATTAACTGTTTGTTGCCACTTGCTTTGCTCAAGGTTTTTTTGTTGAGCAAAAACAGCATTCAAACAAATGCTAATGAATAGTAGTGTAATTGTTTTTTTCATATTGAGAGCAATAAATAAAATTTCTATCCAAAAAGGGAATTAATTATTTGGTCGGTTTGAAACGGACAAGAGCGTTTACTTTTTGGGCTTTTTCATGAGCCTCTTTTGCTGTTGCAGCCAATACAGTGATGTGCCCCATTTTGCGTTTTGGCTTACTTTCTTTTTTACCATACAGATGCACATACACACCTTCCATGGCAGATATTTCTTCTAAGCCTTCTAATTGATAAGCTCCTGAAAAATCATCAGCACCTAATAGGTTTACCATCACTGCAGGCTGAATAGATTTGGTGCTACCCAATGGTATGTTGGCAAGTATTCTTACCAATTGTTCAAATTGAGAAGTGTAGCATGCTTCTATACTATGGTGTCCGCTATTATGAACCCTTGGGGCAATTTCATTTATCAAAATGTTTTTGTCGTTAGTTAGAAACATTTCTACCGCAAAAATGCCAATACCTTGCAATGCATTTACAGCATGAATTGCAATTTCTTCTGCCTTTGATTCAATAGATTTGTCGATATTGGCAGGGCAAAGTAGAAAAGTAACTAAATTAGCAATAGGGTCAAACTCCATTTCAACCGATGGGTAGCAAAGGGTATTTCCATTTCTATCTCTAGCCACAATAACCGATAGCTCTTTTTGACAAGGTATAAATTCTTCAAGTACACAAGCTTGTTCAAATGGTATTGAATCTAAGTCAGCTAAAATATTAGATTTATTAAGCAACATAACCCCTTTCCCATCATAGCCATCTTTGCGGGTTTTAGCAGCAAATTTTTCAGTTTTGATTTGTTGTAAGACACTTGCCCACTCGTTTTTATTATTAACCAATACAAATGCACTTGTAGGAATATCGTGCTCAAGATAAAATTGCTTTTGCAAACCTTTATCTTGTATAATTTGAAGCACTTTAGGGGAAGGAATAATGGTTTTACCTTCCGCTTCTAGCTTTAGCAAAGCTTCCGTATTCACATGTTCAATTTCATAACTTAGCACATCTGAAATTTCAGCTAGTTTTCTAATGGCGTCTTCGTCTTGTAAACTGCCTAAAATTAATTGATCACAAATATTTGCACATGGGCAATTTGGGTCGTTTTCGAGAATGTTGAAAGTCAAATTTAGTCTTAAACCTTCTTCAATCATCATGCGACCTAACTGGCCACCCCCTAAAATACCTATTCGTGTATGCAATGGATTCATGTTCTATAAAATTTAATTAGCTGCTGCCTGTAAAACTTGTAAATAAAAGTTCTCGTATTTGGGTACTATATTATTAATGTCAAACTCTTCAGCCCTTGTCAACGCAGATTTTTTAAACTGTTGGAGTCTTTCTTTGTCTTCCAAAATGTAAATAGATTTTTCTGCCATGGTACATACATCACCCACATTACACAAAAATCCTGTTACGCCATCCACATTTAATTCAGGAATACCCCCAGCATTACTTGATACCACTGGTACCTCACATGCCATGGCTTCTAGGGCTGCTAATCCAAAACTTTCGGTTTCGCTAGGTAAAAGAAACAAATCGCAGATAGATAAAATTTCTTCTACTGGATTTTGTTTTCCTAAGAAACTTATGCTATTGCCAAGATTTAACTCACGGCAAAGAATCTCAATGGTGCTGCGTTCTGGACCATCGCCTACAAGTAGTAATTTTGCCGGTATCTTCTCCCTTATTTTGGCAAAGGTTTTCACCACATCATCTACTCTTTTTACTTTTCTAAAATTCGATGTATGAACAATTAACATTTCACCATTGGGTGCAATGGCTTTCTTAAAGTGTTCGCGGTCTTGCTTGCTAAAACGGGTAATATCTATAAAATTAGGTATTACTTCAATGTGCTTTTGTGTTCGAAAATGGCTGTAGGTATCTTGCTTTAAAGAATCTGAAACCGAAGTAACCGCATCAGATTGATTGATAGAATAGGTGACAACAGGAGTAAATGAAGGGTCTTTTCCAACTAAAGTAATGTCTGTACCATGCAGAGTAGTAATAACGGGAATATGTATGCCTTCGCTAGCCAATATTTGCTTTGCCATTATAGCTGCCGAGGCATGCGGAATGGCATAATGAACATGCAGTAAATCTAATTTCTCGAATTTCACTACATCGACCAAGCGACTCGTTAAGGCCGTTTCATAAGGCGGGAAATCGAATAATGGATAACTTGAAACATATACTTCATGGTAGAAAATATTTCCTGTAAAAAAATCCAAACGTGCTGGTTGCTTATAAGTGATAAAATGCACATCATGCCCGCGCATTGCCAAAGCCTTTCCTAATTCTGTGGCTACCACTCCGCTTCCTCCGTATGTTGGATAACAAACAATTCCTATTTTCATATAAATATTAAATCAAAACAATTTGTATAATGTTTTGAAGTTTGCAAACCTAAAACAATAAATATAGGCATCAAACCCTTTTGTTTAATATTTACGTTAATTAACTAAACGACTCATTTATAGTAATATTTTGATAAAAGGCAGCATTTCAAGTGTTAAACATCTGTCGAAATATTATTTTGCACCCAAATATTCAATATGGCAATATTAGACGAGATAAAATTCCACTTTCAACAAAACAATGCCATTACTCGCATTATTTTTTTGAATGTCTTTGTCTTTTTATTTTTTTCGATTTTTTCGGTATTGGGTTTTTTATTCAATCAGTCCGTCTTTTCTGGTATCATTAGCTATTTTGTACTTCCATCTAATCTGTCAAAACTCATGTTTCAGCCATGGAGCATTCTTACATACATGTTCCTTCACGATGGTTTTATGCATATTTTGTTTAACATGCTATGGCTTTATTGGGTGGGAAGTTTGCTTCAAGAGTACTTAGGCAATACAAAAACCTACGAAGCTTATTTTCTTGGTGGCATTTCTGGAGGTTTACTTTACCTATTGGCTTACAACCTTTTGCCTGTTTTTTCTGCTAATGTTTCATATTCCTTTGCTCTAGGGGCTTCGGCTGGGGTATTGGCAGTAGTTTGTGCAGCAGCCACCTTGCTACCTGACTATAATTTTCAGCTGCTTTTTTTTGGAAATGTGAAGCTAAAATACATTGCCTTAATTAGTGTTTTACTTGATTTAATTAGTATTCCACAAGGAAATGCCGGGGGGCATATTGCACATTTGGGTGGTGCTTTGTTTGGTTATTTGTTTATCAAATTGATTTATGCTAATAACAACCTCTCCTATAGATTGGATGCATTGTTTGATGGTTTTTTGAACCTATTTAGTTCTAAACCGAAAATTAAAATTCAGCATAAAACCACTTTTATGAAAACTGCCACTAATGCCAAGCCAAGTCAGGCAGATGTAGATGTAATCTTAGATAAAATTTCAAAATCGGGTTACGAGAGTTTATCACAAACTGAAAAGGAGACTTTATTTAAAGCAAGCAAAGACTAAAGTTATCATTATGAAGTATATTAATAAAATAGTTTTTATATTTAACATCATTGCACTCGTGGCATTAATTGGGTCATACCTGGCTCCATATATTAGCCCTGCCGTTTGGTGGCAGGTAGCATTTTTAGGTTTGGCCTTTCCTTATATTTTTATTGTTAATCTATGTTTAGTGGTTTATTGGTTGCTGCAATGGGACATTAGAATTTGGTATGCCATTGTAGTTTTGTTTTTAGGTTCTTTTCATATCTATCATTTTATTCAATTTGGCACCCAAAAGACAGAACAAACAAATAACAGAATTAATGTTGTTTCCTTTAATACCCATAATTTTGGTGTATTTGAGCCCGATAATATTTACGACAGCTCAGTATTTTTTAATACACTACGAGATTTAAAACCAGATATTATGTGTTTCCAAGAATTTGTTGATACACGGACAGATGTAGATACTAAAATGTATAAGCAGTTGTTCAAAGAATATAAACATTTCAATAAAGTAAATGTAGATGATAATGATTCAATTCCAACGGGATACAGCGTTTCCATTTTTACTAAATACAAAATTATCGAAAGCGGTATAGTTGAAAGAATTAATGCAGGCGGTAATTGTACCATTTTTTGTGATGTAGCTACCGATAAGGATACCATTAGGCTTGTAAATACTCACTTAAAAAGCATTAGTTTTTCGCAAAAGGATTTTCAAACCATATCAGAATTGAAAAATGGTGATAACCAATCAAGGTTTAATTTTAAAAGCATATTGAATATTTTTATTCGACTTAAATATGCCTTTGTGGCTCGCTCTAAACAGGTAGATATTGTTAAGACTTTTATTGATTACTCGCCTTATAAAGTTGTTATTTGTGGTGATTTTAATGACTCTCCAACAAGCTATTCATATAATATGCTGAGGGGCGATAAAAAGGATGCATTTGTTGAATCTGGCTCGGGAATAAGTCCAACTTATATTGGCAAAATGCCCAATTTTAGAATCGATTATATATTGTGCGATAAGTCTTTCGAAGTTTTTAATTATAAACCACAAAAGCTCAATTTTAGCGATCATAAAATGATTTCAGCTACCTTGATTTACTAGTTTTGTCTGCCAAATAGTCTACAAAACATTCTCGGTACTGAGATTGTTATTTGTACTATAATTCATTTAGTTTTGCAAACCATTTAGATATTCAAACAATGATAACAATAAGCGAAAAAGCTAAAAATCGTATAGCCGAATTAAAAACCGAGTCTCATTTTGATGAGAATTATTTTTTAAGGGTTTGGGTTGAAAGCGGTGGGTGTTCTGGATTATCCTACAAATTAGATTTTGACAACCAAGATAAACCTGGAGATGAGGTATTTGGTGATGTAGGCGTGAAAGTGGTCACTGATAAAAGAAGTGTTTTATACCTTTTCGGAACTGAACTGGATTTTTCTGATGGACTTAATGGAAAAGGCTTCACTTTCAATAATCCCAATGCTTCACGTACTTGCAGTTGTGGCGAAAGTTTTGCGGTGTAATACAATTATTTAACAAATTGTTGAAAAGATTTGATTATTACACTTCAAGATATATATTTGCAGCCCTATTGAAATTTTTATAGCGTAAATTATTTAGAAATGGCAAACCATAAATCATCAATTAAAAGAATTAGAAGCAACGCAGCTAAGCGTTTGCGTAACCGTTATCAAGCTAAAACAACTCGTACATTAATCAAAAGACTAAGAACTTCAACTGAGAAGTCGGAAGCTGAAAAATTATTTGTTGAGGTATCTTCAATGTTAGATAAATTAGCGAAAAAGAATGTTATCCATAAAAACAAAGCTTCAAACCAAAAATCAAAATTGGCTAAAGTGGTAAAAAAAGCGGGTACTGTTGTAGCAAAAAAATCATCTAAGAAAAAAGCATAATTAGTTTACTAATAGATATTTAAAGGCTTTCTGGTTTCAGAAAGCTTTTTTTTTTGCTAAATTTTAAATACGAATTTCTATTAAAACTTTCATAAAAAGGGGCATTAAGAAAAAATTTAGAAATCCTATGCCTACTTTTGAATCATAAAATATCTGTATTATGAAAAACAAATACATAACCTATATGCAAAAGCATTTTTTAAAACTGCTTTTGTTATTGCCATTTTTCTTGGCAATGCCCAAGGCCAATGCTTCCCATTTAACAGGTGGTGACATGAGTTACGAATGTTTGGGTGGTGGACTTTACAAACTAACCTTTAAGGTGTATCGCGATTGTCAAGGTATCCCTATGTGTAATTGTCCTGGTATGGCGGGTTGTAGTTTAACGGGTGTCACTGTAACTGGCGTTGATCCAGGTTGTTCAAATCTACCTGCATCGGTTTCAATGACCATTGTGCCAGGAAGTGTAAGTGGTTTTGATGTAATACAATTATGTCGTACAGATAAAACCATTTGTACCAATTGCGGCACGCGCGCGCCTGGGACATTTACGCCCGGTATTGAAGTTTATACTTTCACGGGTACAATCAATTTGAATGCAGTTACACCAGCCACCTGCTGCAATGTAGTTGTGGGTTGGAGTGATTGCTGTCGAAATGCGGCAATCACCAATCTTCAAAATCCTAGTGGTTTATCTTATTTTGTGGGTGCTACCATTAACAGATGCGCTACCCCATGCAGTGGTGCACCTACTTTTACCAACGACCCTGTAGCATTGGTATGTGCTGGTCAGGAGTTTACTTACAATTTAGGTGCTATCGATCCTGAAGGCGATTCTTTAAGTTATTCATTTGGCTCTTCTCAGGTTGGTGCCAACTCTCCTGCACCATACAAGGTCCCCTATAATGCTACTAATTTTCCATTTCCCTATTTAGGCTCACCCAATCCAAATTTACCTCCTCCACTAGGTATTAATATTGATCCTGTTACAGGTGATGTGCGCTTTACTCCAACTGGAAATTTCGTATCTAATTTTGTAATTGAGGTAACGCAATGGAGGTACTTGCCTGGAGGAGCACCCTACAAAGTAGGTGTTACACGAAGGGATATTCAGTTTTATAGTATAACAAGTTGTCCACCTAATGAACCACCCAAATTTATTACCTATAATGATAATGGAGAGTTAGTGAGTTCTACTGCAACCATAGTGCCTACTCCCAATCCCATACCTAGTAATTATGTTCCTAGAACAAGTTGGTCGGTGTGTGCAAAAAATCAATTATGTTTTATTATCGAGGCCAGAGATGGAGTAGCAACAACTGATACTACAGACATGACATGGAATTCACCTCCTACCATTGTTGGTTCTCCAAATACCCTTAATTATTCATGGACCCCAACCTATCCCCGTTTTACTTGGCCAAATTCAGGCGACCATATTGGTGTTATTAAATATGATAGATGGAGATTCTGTTGGACACCAAGTGTAACAGCATATAATCCTAATAAACGACCATATTATTTCACAGTTTCTGCTAGAGATAGGATGTGTCCTGTGCCTGCTCGTTCATCTCGTTCATTTGGTATTACTGTGAATCAAACACCTGATGCTACCATCGCAGTTGATTCGTTTAAGTGTGGTTTTTACAGATTGAAATATACACTTACCCCTGCAACTTCTAATGTGGCTCTAAATAATTCTTATACAAGATGGTTTGTAGAGACCGTGCCTGGTTCAGGTGTATATACACAAAAAACTTCTGATCCTAATAACACCGCCACAATGAGTACCAGCTTTTCAAAAGGAGGTAAGTACAATGTGTACTTAAGATTATCATCACAACCACCTCCAATTCCAAATGGCTGTCCTAATGATAGTATCCCATTCACTATAAATGTGCCAAATCCTGTAGCTGTTGTTCCACCTAGTACCTATAATTGTTTTGGACAACCAGTAAAGGTTTTGTCTAACGGACAATTTGGATTACCAGGCGCCAATAGGTTTGAGTATTTTCAGCTAATAGGGGCTAACTATGTATCAGTTAGGTCCAAAAGTTTTGACTCTACTGCTACTCTAACCCCGCCTGCCACAGGCACACCGCCTTATAATACGGCTTACAGAGTTGTAATTACGGAGCCAACTCAAGGATGTACAAGTTCTGCAAACTTTAATATACTTACAAGGGCATTGCCACCTAGAAATTTACTTCCCCAAATTCGTATTTGTCAATCTAATGACACTACTTTTTGGGCTGACGGGGTGAATAATAGCATTTCAGCTAATGCAAGTTATAAGTGGTATAAGGTGATGAGTGGGGATACTGTTCCATTTGTTCCAACTAAAATAGCGAATTCATTTAATAGTTTAGGTGTTGTTTCTAAGGATTCAGGTGATTTTGTGCTAATTAAAACAGATGCCTTTGGTTGTAAAATGTGGGATAGCACCAGATTAAATGTAAATAGTTTCCCAATAAAAGGAGGGTCTGGACAGAGTGCTTGTTTGAATGATCCACCATTAACCATGAGAGCTGTAGTGCCAACAGGTGCAACCGTTTCAGGAATTAGATGGTATAATTCTAATGCCCCATTAATAACCTTATCTGACAAGGATACCTTTCAAATACCTACCAATGTGTTAGATTCTCAAAGATATGTAATTACTAGTAATACAGTTTTTGGAGGCGTTGGATGTCCTGCAAGTGATACCATTACAGTGGTTATTAGCCCTCAGCCATTGTTGAGTCCTATTACCCCATATTCTATATGTAATAATGTACCAATAGTTACTTTCCCACCAATCAAGTCTACCAATAAAACCATTAAGAGTGTAGTTTGGAGTTATCCAGCTAGACCACTTGCCATAAACGATAAAATATTTTATGTGGATAGTATTATTACTCCAATCCCGTTGCCGACTGCATCTCCATATGGAGATAAAGTTGACTTGGTTGCTTATGATCAGCATGGTTGTAAGGTTGCTGGCAATTTGGTGATTGCCATTTTCCCTGCACCTAAAGTTACGGTGGGTCCACAAAAAATTATTTGTGATTATGACAAGCCATTTTCATTAAGACCATTATCAGCTAAATTTAATACCCAAGGAGCCTTCCCCGATAGATGGTCAGGCAGAGGTGTAGATTCGGTTACTAATGGTTTAGTATTACCATTAGGAACAATTAATGAGTATTTTTTCAATCCTCAAAAAGCAAATGTGCGCAAAGCCAATCCAAAGGACACCAATATTATTTCATATAATTTTACTAGGATTTATAACAATCCTTTAGGATATGCGGTTGCATTGCCTTCATCAACTGGACCTACCATTTCAGGTCCATCTGGAGGTTGTCCAAGTGGTGATACCATTATTTTTGAGGTGGTTAAAACTCCAAAAGTGGATGTGTCAGCTGGTGCTCAAGTTTGTAAAAGCGATTTGCCTTTCGACTTAAATGTTCATTTTAGTGCAGCTACAGAAGCTATGGATCCAACAACAAGTAAATGGTATTTTGCACCACCTAACAATAAATTTAAGGCCATTGCTGTTCCTGACTCTAATATATTGGATCCTGGTCATCCAGATATTGTAGTAGCTGCGGGTGCCCAAGTAACCTATAAATTGTACTATATTGACAAATCAACAGGTTGTACAGCCATCGATAGTACAAATCTTATTGTTAACGGAGCCCCAATAGTAAAGCTAACTTTAAATGACCCAACACAAGATATAGTTTGTAGCACAGTGGGAAAAGTTTTGATTGATATGCAACCTAGCATAGGAAGTTTAAGCACGGGTGATATTGGTACATACAGTGGTTGGGATATTAATAATCCAACCCCACCTTTATTAACAGCGCTAAGCCTTGTAAATGGTCAATCGCAAATGCAATTAGATTTGAACAATTCTGAAATTAAAGATGCTACCTACAAATTTAAGTATGAGTATACAAATGGTATAGGTTGCAAAAACTCAGCGGATGTTACTGTGCAAGTCCAAGGGCCACCTGTTATCCAAATCTTTGATGATTTCTCTACATGCTCTTATGATACTGTTTTGACTATCTCTACGCAAAATAACACACCTCGTGCACCTTATACTTTAGAATGGTTCACAACAGGATCGGGTGTTATTGTGGATGATGCGGCTAAATCAACTAATTATACATTAACCCCTGATGACATTAAACAAGGAGGTATTACTTTTACAGCTAATACTAAGGCAATTTCTGGTAATGAGTGTCCAGTAGCTACAGCAACTTCAACAGTCACCATTAATCCTCAACCAAAGGCTAGTTTTATTTGTGAAAGTTGCAATGGTTGTGTTAATCCTAAATACAATTTGGTACTAAGTCCTATTTATAGAGCAGGAGATCCAGGACAAAGTAATACCCAATATTACTGGTATGTGGATGGAAATTTAGATTCTAGTATGAATACAAACACCGACATTTTTGTTAGCGACTCATTGTCTCAAACTTATACAAATGCCGGCAAACACAGTGTTTATTTAAAAGTGGTTAGTGACAAAGGTTGTGTTGACATTTCTTCAAGTCAAAATGTGGAGGCATATCCAACGCCAGTTCCTCAATTTGAGCCAATGCCAAGGGTTAGAACCATTGCTAATCCATATTTTAACTTTAATAATAGTACCTCATTTGCAACTCCATTGACCTATAACTGGAGTTTAGGAATAGATCCTAAAACTCAGAAGCCTAGATCATCGAGTGAAATTAGCCCTCAAAGTATAAAATTTGCTGCTGAATTATCTGCTGTTCAAATAATTTTAAGGGCAACTAGCGATAAAGGTTGTATTGATTCTACAAGCGATAGTATTAGAATTAACCCTGATATTACAGTGTTTGTGCCAACCGTATTTTCACCAAGTTCTACCTTAAATGATCCAAATTGTTCTGGAGATTGTAATAGGTCATTTAAAGTGGTGGCTGATGGTTTCGAGAGCATTGAGATATTTGTTTTCAATCGTTGGGGACAGAAGGTTTTTGAAACAAGAGATGTAAATATTGGTTGGAATGGAACAATTTCTAACAATAATACGGAACCCTGTCCGCAGGATGCCTATATTTATCAGGTAAATGCAACCAGCTTTAGTGGAAAAACCTACCAATACAGCGGTTCGATTACCTTACTAAGATAGTACGAATAAAACTACATTGAGAAGCCATATCTGTAAAAAGATATGGCTTCTTTTGTTTACTAATGCTTGCTTTTTAATATACTTGCACAACAAAATATACTTTTATGAAATATAAACGCGTGCTTCTTAAACTTAGTGGTGAAGCCCTTATGGGTGAAAAAAGCTATGGTATTGACCCGAAAATTCTTGAGCAATATGCCCGAGATGTGAAAAAGGTAATAGATCAAGGGGTGCAAGTAGCAGTTGTTATAGGTGGTGGAAATATTTTCAGAGGAGTTCAAGGAGTAAGTGGTGGCATAGTGGATAGAGCGCAAGGTGATTATATGGGCATGTTGGCAACCGTTATTAATGCGATGGCATTGCAAGGTGCTTTTGAAAAATATGGTATGAAAACACGTTTGCTTTCGGCCATTAAAATGGAGCAAATATGTGAACCTTTTATTAGAAGACGTGCTATGAGACATTTGGAAAAAGGTCGTATTGTTATTTTCGGTGCTGGTACAGGTAATCCGTATTTTACAACCGACTCAGCAGCTTCATTACGAGCAGTTGAGATAGAAGCGGATTTGGTTTTAAAAGGTACACGTGTAGATGGTATTTATACGGCTGATCCAGAGAAAGACCCAAATGCGAAGCGTTTTGACAAAATTAGTTTTTCTGAAGTATATGAAAGAGGTTTAAATGTGATGGACCTAACGGCAATAACACTTTGCCAAGAAAACAACCTGCCAATTGTAGTTTTTGATATGAACAAAGAAGGTAATTTTCTCCGTGTTTGCGAGGGTGAGGACGTTGGAACTTTGGTTTGCTAATTAATAGTTTCATTTACTTTTTTTCGTTTCTATAAATTTATTGCCCCCTACTTTGTATGGTAAAAATTTATAAATTACACCAATTTTAAATCATATACAATGAACAATTCATTCATCAAAAAAGCCACCCCTCATTTCATCGCTTTAGGCATTATATTAATTGTAATTGCAGTTTATTTTATGCCCATGTTAGGCGGTAAGGTGCTTAAGCAGTATGATGTGTTACAATGGAAGGCAACTTACCAAGAGATTGCCGATTTTGAGCAGCGCACAGGTGAAAGAACTTTTTGGACCAATAGTATTTTTGGGGGTATGCCTACCTACTTAATTGGAGCATCTTATAAAGGTAATTTTACCGCTAACATTAGCTTCTATTTATCAAATGTTCTTAAAAACCCAGCTGACACTATCTTTCTATTATACATCTGCTTTTATATTTTATTGATTAGTTTTGATGTAGCACCCATGCTTGCCATAGTTGGTTCATTAGCGTTTGCCTTATCCAGCTTTAATTTTATAAATTTAGATGCTGGGCATATAACCAAAGGAAATGCTATCGCTTTTATTCCGCTGGTAATGGCTGGAATTAATATTTGTCTTAGGAAAAACAGATTGCTAGGAGCAGCTTTAACTGGTATTGCTGTATCCTTTGAATTGGCTGCAGGCCATGTGCAGATAACCTATTATCTTATTTTTATAATTTTGGCTTGGGTGATTACTGAATTCATTATTGCTATTAAAACAGGAAAATTGCCTCATTTGTTAATTTGTGGTTTGTATTTAGCAATTTCTGCGGCTATTGGTATTGGTACAAATATTACTGGTTTGCTTGCAACAGAAGAGTATGGAAAATACAGTATTAGAGCTAAATCAGAATTAACCAAAACTGTTGGTGGCGAAAGCAATTCAGCTAACTCATCAGATGGATTAGATAAAGATTATGCTTTGAGTTGGAGTAATGGAATAGCTGAACCATTTACTCTAATGATAGCTAATTTTTATGGGGGGGCTTCAAGTGGAGAATTATCAACTTCAAGTGAATCATATAAAGTACTTATGGAAAACGGAATACCTAATCCTAAAGATGCGGTTAAACAAATGCCAGTGTATTGGGGTGATCAACCTTTTACGGCTGGTCCTATCTATTATGGCAGTATCATCGTCTTTTTATTTGTATTTGGAATGTTCTTGCTAAAAGGACCGGAAAAATGGTGGATTTTTGCTGTGGCTATGGTAGCCATATTCCTATCAATGGGTAAGAATTTTATGACTTTTACCGATTTGTTTTTCAATTATTTTCCGCTATATAACAAGTTCCGTTCAGTTACCTTCATCCTTTGTATTGCACAAGTAATGTTTCCGCTATTGGCCATTCTTGCCATAAGAGATGCTAGTAATGGCATTAGAAAAAAGGAGGAAATTATGAAAGCGTTGAAGTATTCAATGTATTTGGTGGGTGGAATCTGTTTGGTTTTTGCCATCATACCTGGAATGTTCTTCGACTTTTCTTCATTGAGTGATGAAAGAATGAGACAAAACTTCCCTGCATTGGTTGACGCACTTGTTAAAGATAGAGAAAGTATGCTACGTGTGGATGCTATGCGATCACTATTATTTATTGCCTCGGCATTTGGATTGGTTTGGTATTCTTTGAGTGGAAAATTGAAAAAGGAGTATTTTGTAATTGCCCTCGGATTATTGGTCACAGTTGATTTGTGGCAAGTAGACAAACGTTATTTAAATGATGGTGATTTTGAAAAGAAAAAAGCTGAAGCTGCGGTAGCAAAAACGCCTTATGACGAGGTGATACTACAAGATAAAGACCCTCATTATAGGGTGTTTAATACCACAACTGATTTTGATAAAGATGCCATTACTGCTTATTACCATAACTCTATTGGTGGTTATCATGGTGCTAAAATGCGCAGATACCAAGAATTGATAGAATGGCAATTGGGTAGAAACAATATGGAGTGTGTAAATATGCTTAACGTGAAGTATTTCATAGTAGCTGATAGCACCAACCAAAAATACGTTCAGCAAAATCCATTTACGAACGGTAATGCTTGGTTTGTTAATGACTATAAGTTAGTTAATAATGCTGATGAAGAAATAGTAGCTTTAAATGAAGATAGGACAAACCCTAATGCAGGTTTCAAATCAAAGCAAACAGCCATCATCGACAAGCGATTTGAGTCTGAAGTTAAAGGCTTAACTATTCAATCTGATACTGCTGCAAGTATTGTACTTACAAGCTATGCGCCTAATAAGCTTGCTTATCAAAGTAATGCAAGTAGTTCTCAGTTGGCAGTGTTTTCAGAAATTTATTATGACAAAGGTTGGGATGCTTATATCGATGGTCAGTTGGCCCCTCATTTCCGTGCAGATTATGTATTAAGAGCAATGGTGGTGCCTGCGGGAAAACATACTATTGAATTTAAGTTTGAACCTAAAATCATCGTTATAGGTGAAAAAATAGCCTTGGCTAGTTCCACTATACTGTATGGTTCTTTGATTATTATTTTAGCTTTAAGTTTCTTCAAGTCAAAAAAAGAAGAATCAGCTAATCAATAATCGGACTAAATATTTTTTTACTTCCAAATATTAGTGCCATTCTGTCAATGGCTTAATTTTTGGTAATTTCGTGTCACATGAGTACTTTACATCAAATGCCAGCACATTCACGTGTTTGGGTGTATGCTTCAGATAAACATTTATCTTCATCTATTTGTGATCAAATCAAATTGGAAGCAAAGCAATTTGCTTCTGAATGGATTTCGCACCATAATCCTGTTAAGGCTGAAGCAGATGTATTATACAATACCTTTATAGTTTTTATGGTAGATGAAACCATGAATGAGGTTGGTGGTTGTAGCATCGATAAATCTTTTCAATTTGTAAAGCAATTAGAGAAAAAATATGGTCTTAATTTTTTTGATAGATTGAAAGTGCAATTATTATCTGTAGATGGTAGTGTTGTAACAGTTAATAAAACTGAATTGCAAAGTCTTTATAATGAGGGTAAAATTAACGGAACATCAAAATCCTTCAACAATACAATAACTAATAAACTCGAATTTGATTCTAAATGGATCATTCCTATAAAAGACCTTTGGATATACAAATCTATCAAACCATCACAAATTAGTATTTAAGATACAGAAACAATTTGTAGCTTTGAGACTTAACAATAATTTAAACACTAAAAAATATAAATGGCAGATAATAATATAAACTCTAACGACTTATTGCCTGAAGAGAAACAAAATAAAAACCGCAAACCTAAAGGCCCCAATTTGCCTAAGTTCAATTTTTATTGGATTTATGGGATTGTAGCTGTGGCATTTTTGGCCATACAGTTTATGCCCCATGACGTAGCCATTAAAACCACTTGGTTTGATGTGAAAAATGATATGCTATTAAGCCATGATGTGCAAAAAATCACTGTGGTTAATAAAGAGCGTGCTGAGATTTACCTTAAAAAAGAGGCATTGAAGAATGAAAAATACAAAGGACTTAAAGACCGTGGTATTTTTGGAGACGAGATTGGACCTCATTACTATTTTGAAATTGGAGATGTTCAACAATTTGCTGATGATTTGCGTGAGGCAGAAAAAACATTTCCTGAAAATGAAAGGGTTTCCGTTGAGTATATTACCCAAAGGAATTATTTCAGTGATATTTTAATAAGCATATTGCCTTTTGTTTTATTAATTGGGGTATGGATGTTTTTCATGCGTAGAATGGGCGGTGGGTCAGGTGGATCTGGTGGAGGACAAATATTTAACATAGGTAAATCAAGAGCCCAATTGTTCGATAAAGAAGCCAATGTGAAAATTACTTTCAAAGATGTAGCAGGATTAGATGAAGCCAAAGTGGAAGTAATGGAAATAGTGGACTTTCTTAAGAATCCTAAAAAATATACAACGCTAGGAGGTAAAATACCTAAAGGAGCTTTGTTAATTGGCCCTCCTGGTACAGGAAAAACGTTATTAGCGAAGGCCGTTGCAGGTGAAGCGGGAGTGCCTTTCTTCTCTTTGTCAGGTTCTGATTTTGTGGAGATGTTCGTAGGAGTTGGTGCTAGCCGTGTGCGTGATTTGTTCCGTCAGGCAAAAGAAAAAGCGCCTTGCATTATCTTTATTGATGAGATTGATGCTGTTGGACGTGCTCGTGGAAAAGGTGCCATACAAGGAGGTAATGATGAAAGAGAAAATACCTTAAATCAATTATTGACTGAAATGGATGGATTTGCTACCGATATTGGAGTAATTATCCTTGCGGCTACAAATAGACCAGATATTTTAGATTCTGCATTGATGCGTCCAGGAAGGTTTGATAGACAAATATCAATAGATAAGCCAGATTTAAAGGGACGTGCGGCTATTTTTAAAGTGCATTTGAAACCTATAAAAACAGATGAGGGTTCAGTGGATGAAAAAAAATTAGCTACTCAAACTGCAGGATTTGCAGGTGCTGAAATAATGAACGTTTGTAATGAAGCAGCTTTGATTGCAGCACGTAAGAATAAAGACAAAGTTGATATGCAAGACTTTCAGGATGCTATTGACCGTGTAATTGGTGGCTTAGAGAAGAAAAATAAAATTATTTCACCTGAGGAAAAAGAAATTATAGCCTATCATGAAAGTGGTCATGCTATTGCAGGTTGGTTCTTAGAACATGTTGACCCATTAGTTAAAGTATCTATAGTACCAAGAGGCGTTGCAGCATTAGGATATGCCCAATATTTACCTAAGGATCAATATTTATATACGATTGAGCAATTAACCAATATGATGATGATGACGCTTGGCGGTAGGGTAGCAGAGGATATTATTTTTGGTAGAATTTCAACAGGAGCGCAAAATGATTTGGAGCGTGTAACTCGTATGAGCTATGCTATGGTCACCATATATGGTATGAATGCCAAAGTAGGCAACGTTAGTTTTAATGATCCGAATAATGAATATGGTTTTACAAAACCGTATAGCGATAAAACGGCCGAAATGATTGACAATGAAGTTAGGTTATTCATTGAAAATTGTTATCATAAAACAAAGCAACTTTTAATTGAGAAACGCGATTTGTTAGAGAAATTAGCACAGATTTTGCTTAAAAAAGAAATCATTTTCCAACAAGATTTGGAAGAAATTTTAGGCAAACGTCCCTATGAAATAAAGAACCATGAGGTTGCTGGTATGGAAGAACAGTATAGATTAGAAGAAGAGGCTAAAATGGCAGAATCTAAGGCGCTTTCAGAAAACCAAGAAGCAGTAACGAATCCTGACACCGACACACCTTCTTAAAATGTAAATTTTTATATTTAGCCATAGATTACAAATCATTTTGTAATCTATGGCTTTCTTTTTTACCTTGCGATTGAGTGGATCAAATAACTAGCAAAGAAAAGATACTTAAAAAGGTAAGGCTTGCATTAAATTTTAAGCAGAAAAACCCTTATTTAAACATTGATTTAGAAAGCAATGTGTTTGCTCCTTTGCCCAATGATGAAAGCCTAGTAGAGTGTTTTGCTCGTAATTTTACAAGCCATGAAGGATTGTTTATTGCTTGTGATAATCAGTTTGATTTTATAGATAAACTTCTTACACTTATAGAACAGCGAAAATGGAAGTTCATGTTTTGTTGGGAAGATGATTTGCAAAAAAAATTGAAAGATGTTACCATTCCATTTGTTGAACGTAAAGAGCAACTAGAGAAAATACAAGCATCTATAACAAGCTGTGAAGCTGCCATTGCCCGTTCAGGTTCTGTGTTAGTTAGTTCAGCAAAAAATTCACGTGTACTTACCATTTGGCCTCCAGTTCATATTGTTGTTGCCTATAAATCGCAAGTGGTGTCTGATGTTAAAGATGCTTTTACCATCGTACGAAATAATTATGGCCGAAACAGTCCTTCCATGTTAAGTTTTGTTACAGGACCTAGCCGTACAACGGTTATTCCAACAGATAGGCCTATTGATGAAAGCAACGTTGTAATTGGAGCCCAAGGACCTCATGAGATGATATTGTTTTTAATTGACGACAGTAAAAAAGACTAATTTGATTCAATCAAATAAACATATTTATTTCGCTTCTGATTTTCATTTAGGAATTCCAGATAAGCTTAGCAGCTTAGAACGTGAGAAGAGAATTATTAGGTGGTTAGATAGCATTAAAAGCAATTGTGCCGAACTTTATATTGTTGGAGACATTTTTGATTTTTGGTTTGAGTATAAAACGGTTGTTCCAAAAGGATTTGTCCGTATTCAAGCAAAATTTGCTGAATTTGTAGATAATGGTATTCCCGTTTTCTTCTTTCATGGGAACCATGATTTATGGCAATTTGGATATTTTGAAGAAGAGATAGGTGTTAAGGTATTATCAAAGCATATTATTAAAGAGTTTTCAGGGAAGAAATTTTATATCGGACATGGTGATGGACTTGGTCCGAATCAATGGAAATTCAAATTTATATTAGGGCTATATCGCAATTATTTTTTTCAGAGATTATTCGCCTTTATGCATCCCAATATTGGTATCGGAACTGCCAATTGGTTTAGTCAGAAAAGTAAAGAGAAAACCTTTGATGGTAACTTTACTTTTTACGAAGAAAAAGAGCATTTGATTCAGCATTGCCGCTCAGTGTTAGCAATCGAGGAAATTGATTACTTTGTTTTTGGGCATAGACATTTACCTATGATTTATGAACTAAATTCCCATTCTAAATATATTAATTTGGGTGATTGGATTGGATACAATTCCTATGCTGTTTTTGATGGAAATTCAATGGAATTAAAAACCTTTGAAGGATGAGAGCCCTTGGAATCATTGAGTGCGTTCTCTTGTTAGTCAAAAACTTTCGCAATTTTAGAATACCTATTCTCATTGCATTCTTACTAATTTCAATTCCTAATAAAACACTGTGTCAAACCAGTACTTTCAAATTAATTGCAAGTATTGGTGTGGATGCTAAAGAAATTCAGACAGACCGGATGGGTTATTTGTACGTTATCTCTAAGACGAACCAGCTTTATAAATATAGTTCAAGCGGTAAATTGCTAAGTACCCTCAATTACAATTACTCAGGAAATATTAGTCTTATTGATGTGAGTAATCCTTTAGAGATATATGTATTTTACAGAGAGCTAAACAGCATCGTTTTTTTGGATAACAACCTTGCTTTTCGCGGAGATATTAACCTAAGTAACTTTAGTATCGGTCAAGCTTCAAGCATAGCTCGAAGCTACGACAATGGTATTTGGGTTTTTGATGTGGCAGATTTGCAAGTAAAGAAGTTAAATAAAGACGGTGCCACAACCTTGCAAAGTGCCAATGTTAGGCAATTTACGCAAGCTAACACCATCATGCCTACTTTTATGTATGACAATAATGAAAGGTTATACGTAAATGATTCTTCTCTGGGTATCTTAGTGTTTGATGTATTTACCAATTACATCAAAACCATTCCCCTTAAAGGGATTGCTGATTTCAAGATATTAGGGGATGATTTATTTTACTGTAAAAACAAGGTCCTATTCGCTTATAACCTAAAGGGTCTTTTGCAAAAGTCTATTCAGCTGCCTGATAGTCTTACAATTTCGGATTTTAGTATAGAGAAGGATAGATTATATCTTGTGAAAGATAATTTTGTTGAGATTTATGAAATCAAATAATTTTAATTGATGAACCTTCCTTAATAAAACAAAGAAGCCCAAAACAATCTGTTTTGGGCTTCTTTAATTAAATATTTAGGGAATTACCCTAAAGCTACTCTTTTGAAAGCTTTTACAGTTAATCCTTTTTCAACACCATCTAACATTTGTGAAACAGTTTTGCTGCCGTCTTTCACAAAATCTTGGTTCAATAAAGTTGATTCTTTGTAAAATTTACCCAATTTACCTTGAGCAATTTTTTCAACCATGTTTTCTGGTTTTCCTTCTGCACGAATTTGCTCTTTTGCAATTTCTAATTCGCGTTCGATAGTTGTAGCATCTACACCATCTTTATCGATTGCGACTGGATTTAAAGCTGCAATTTGCATAGCCACGTCTTTACCAGCTATAAAATTGTTTTCGCTAGGAGCTGCATTCAATGAAACTAATACACCTAGGCGGTTTGCACCATGTATATAAGCAACAACATTGTCACCTTCTACTAGTTCGTATTTAACAACGTCAATTTTCTCACCTATTTTACCAACTTGCTCAATTAGTTTTTCAGATAATGGAAGGCCATCTAATTCAATTGCTTTCAAAGCCTCTGCGGATGAAGGTTTGTTAGCCAAAGCTAAGTCAGCTATTTGGTTAGCAAATTTCACGAAATCTTCATTCTTAGCAACGAAATCTGTCTCGCAGCTAAGTTGAATAATCACACCATATTTTTTATCAGCTGAAGTTTTTGCAATTACTGCACCTTCTTTTGCTTCTCTGTCAGCGCGTGCTGCTGAAACTTTAGCACCTTTTTTTCTTAAGTAGTCAATGGCTGCTTCAAAATCTCCATTGCTTTCAGTCAATGCTTTTTTGCAATCCATCATACCTGCACCAGTTAATTGGCGAAGTTTATTTACATCTGCTGCTGTTATGCTCATGTTATTTTTTTGTTATTTGTTTTTATTGATTTTGTATTAAAAAAAAGAGAACTTGAAATTTTACAGAATGTAAGTTTCAAATTCTCTTTATATCAAACTGTAAATTCGTAATTATTATGCTTCTTCAGCTATTACTCCTTTTTCAGCGTCAGTTTCTTCTTTTTCTTTTTTGCGTTCGCTCATGCCTTCAACAATAGCATCAGTAACGTATTTGGCAATCAAAGCGATTGATTTTGCCGCATCGTCATTAGCTGGAATTGGGTAATCTACCACTGTTGGATCAGAGTTGGTATCAACCACACCAAAAGTAGGTATGTTTAATCTATGAGCTTCTGCTACCGCAATGTGTTCACGTTTGATGTCAACAATAAACAAAGCTGCAGGTAGGCGATTCATATCAGAAATACCACCTAAAAGTCTATGTAGTTTTTCCTTTTCACGCTCAATCATCAAACGCTCTTTTTTGTTGATGTTTACATAAGTTCCATCTGTGCTCATTTTATCAAGAGTTTGTAACTTCTTGATAGATTTACGCACAGTAGGGAAATTGGTTAACATACCACCTAACCAACGCTCAGTTACGAAAGGCATATTTACACGTTTTGCTTCTGTTTCAATAATTTCTTTAGCCTGTTTTTTTGTAGCTACGAACATTATTTTACGTCCACTTTTAATGATATTTTTGATAGCTTGCGAAGCTTCATCCAGCTTTACAGCTGTTTTTTGTAAATCTATAAGGTGGATACCATTTTTCTCCATAAAAATATAAGGAGCCATTTTTGGATTCCATTTGCGGGTAAGGTGACCAAAGTGAACACCTGCTTCCAACAATTCTTCTGTACTAATTCTAGACATCTTTTTATATTATAAATATTAACGCTTAACAAATTGGAAACGCTTACGAGCTTTTTTCTGACCTGGTTTTTTACGCTCAACCATACGTGGATCACGAGTTGTTAGGTCTGATGCTTTCAAGGCAGGTTTTAATTCTGCATTGTATTTAACCAATGCACGGGTAATTCCTAAACTTACAGCACCTGCTTGGCCAGCAGTACCACCACCATTAACGTGCACAGTTACGTCAAATTGACCCATTGTGTTAGTTACTTCAAATGGTTTTAAAGCTGCATTTTGCAAAGTTAATGATGCAAAATACGTCTTAATATCTTTTTTGTTAATCGTAACCTTGCCAGTGCCGGCTGTTAAATATACACGAGCTATTGCGGTTTTACGTCTTCCTAATGCGTTATTGATTTCCATTTGTCTTTATTAAAATGTTAATGGTTTTGGTTGTTGTGCCCCATGTGGATGCTCAGCACCTTGATATACATGTAAATTACGGAACATTTCGCTACCTAATTTGGTTTTAGGTAACATCCCTTTTATTGCATGCTCTACTACATAAGTAGGTCTGCGGCTAAGTAATTGTTTAGCTGTTTCAGTGCGCAATCCACCAGGATGTCCAGAGTAGAAACTATATTCCTTTTCTGCTAATTTATTTCCTGTTAAACGAACTTTATCAGCATTCACAACTATAATACAATCTCCACAGTCAGCGTGTGGTGTAAAACTAGCTTTGTGCTTACCGCGCAACATACTTGCTACCTTGCTGGCAAATCTACCCAAGGTTAATCCTTCAGCATCAACAACGAACCAATTTTTGGTAACTGTTGCTTTATTAGCTGATATTGTTTTGTAACTTAATGAATCCACTACTATTCTCTTTTAATTAGGGGTGGCAAAAATAGGTGATGATTTATTAATTCACAACAAAATGTTAAAAAAGTTGATAAACTTGTTTTTTGCCTGATTATGAGGTGCAAATAAAGTTCTAATAGCCGACTTTTACAAATTTTTGGTAACGATAGACCCCTTTTCCGTTGTAAACAATCATGATATAAACCCCAACTTGCCAGCTCATGAACTCATTTATTTGGAGCTCAATTCTCTTTTGCGCTGGTAAAGTTCTGTAATACATTATTTTTCCATATGTATCAACAATATTTAAGGTTGCTGCGTAGTCAATATTTTGAACCAAAACAAAGTTCAAAAAGTTATCATTTGTAACAATTGTTGGTAAAATATCAAATTCGAAACCACTGCAAGGCCCATCTGCTGTCCAAGTGTTTACACCATTTTTGTATTTTGCATCACAGTCATTTCTATATGTTTTGCCATTGCATCCGCAAACTGGATAGAATGTTGGATCTGGGCATGGGTAATATGGAGATATTCTAAGTGAATCAACACAGGGTTGTGATTTTACCGAATTTGTATTTACCAAATACAGCAAGATGCAGAAGACTATGTAAACTATTTTTTTCAATGAATTCCTTTTGTTTTCAAATTTAGTAATTTTTACTTAGTATGTCTTATATATATGGAATTTGAAAATCTGAGTATTAAAATAATTTTAAAGGCCTATGGTCTTTTAAATTTTGACAAGCTTTAATTTTTTTATAAAGATCATCTGGGTCGAAAGGTTTAGTAATGTAATCATTCATACCTACCTCTAATACTTTTTGCTTAATATCGCTAAAGGCATTGGCGGTTAATGCGATTATAGGTGTTTTTTTATCTTTTAATCGTATAGCTATTGTAGCTTCATATCCATCCATCACTGGCATTTGCAAATCCATTAAGATTAAATCATACCTATTCTTGTGATGTAGTTCTACAGCTATGGCGCCATTTTGGGCCACATCATATGCAATATCCCAATTTTTCAAAAAACGAACAACCACGAAGGTATTAATATCATTATCCTCTACTAACAGTATTTTCATGCCTGTAAGAGGTTCTATCTTTAGGTGCTTCTTAGGTTCAATGATAAGATTTAATTGATCACTATTAATGAATCGTAATTCAAAAAAGAATTTTGTACCAACCCCAACATTGCTCTCAACTGAAATTTGACTATCAAATAGTTCAATTAACTTTTTAGTGATGGCTAATCCTAAGCCTGTTCCTCCATATTTTCTGGTAGTATCGCTACTTGCTTGAATAAAATGTTCAAATATGTATGGTATTTTGTCAGGTGGAATACCTATACCAGTATCGCTGATACTGAAGTTTATAATGGTACGTTCAGATGTATTTTCTTTTACTTTTGCCTCAATCTTAATGTCCCCAATTTCTGTAAACTTAATTGCATTACTAATTAAATTGGTTATGATTTGAGCAACCCTTATTGGGTCACCAATTAAAATTTGGGGCAATTCCGGGTCCACTTGTAAGTGAAGTTTAAGCCCCTTTTCATCAGCTTTTGAAATAAATGATTGTTTAATATTTACTAATAATTGGCCAAGGTGAAATTCAGTGCTTTCAAGTTCAATTTTACCAGCATCAATTTTACTGAAGTCTAAAATGTCATTAATTAAATACATTAAACTCTCAGCAGAGAATTTTAAGGTTTGCAAACTTTCTAATTGCTCTTTTGTAGGATTTTCATTTAGTAGTAAATTGGCAATTCCAATGACAGCATTCATTGGTGTTCGAATTTCATGACTCATGGTGGAAAGAAACAATCCCTTTGCTTTAGCTGCCGCTTCGGCCAATTCTTTAGCTTGAATCAATTGTTCTTCAATTTGCTTTATGCTGCTGATATCTCTTATAGCTCCATCAAAATAGCAATTTCCATTTTCGTTTTCAACGCAAATTGTGCTGATAAGTCCCCAAAAAGTTTCTCCGTTTTTTTTTCGTAACAGAACCTCTTTGTTATGTATTGTTTTTTGCTCAAGTAATTCATTGATGACAATTTCTCTGTCGTGATTAGAATCGTAAAGATTCTGAATAGGTGTTTTTATTGCCTCATCGAATGAATTGAAGCCAAACATGTCAATAAATGATTTGTTAATATATATCAATCCTTCCTTGTTGGTGCTTCTATATATGGCCTCTGTAATGTTTTGATTTATAGATCTTAATAATTCTTCATTGTTTTTTGATTTCTCTTCGAGTTCTTTAAGATGGTTAATATCAGTAATAGTTCCAATAAAACGAATTGGTGTTCCATTTGGATTGTACTCAGCAATTTTCCCTCTGTCTAATACCCATGTGTAATTCCCATCTTTACATTTAATTCGATATTCGGTTTGATAAAATTCTGATTTTCCTTCAATATGATTTTTGAATTCTTCTAAAGTTTTTTTAATGTCCTTTGGATGTACGTGGTTTTCCCATTCTAATGTAGAATTGTCAAACTCATTTTCCTCGTATCCCAACATTTTTTTAAATATTGGGGAGTAATAAATAACGTTTGAGGATAAATCTAAATCCCAAACGCCATCTCTGCTACCAGTTAAAGCATAGTTCCATCTTTTTTCTGCATTTATTAAATCATCTTGAACGCGTTTTATTTCAGTAATGTTTTCAAGAATACCTATTACTTGTTCTGGCTCTCCAGCTTCATTAAATATAGGTATCTTTATTGTTTTAGCTATTATGACACCATTTGGAGTATTAACATTTAGATTATTTATTATAAGTGGTTCTTTAGATTCAATAACTATCGAATCAGTATCCACAAAATCATCTAGGTCCTCATTAATTTTGAAAATGTCAAAGTCTGTTTTTCCAATAACATCATTATTTTTCAAACCAAACATTTTTTCCAATTCATCATTCCAAATCGTATACTTTAGATCATCCGAAACATCTTTTGCAAAAATTCCTACAGGCAGGTTATTGATGAGTTGATTTAAAAATTCTTTTTGTCTAATCGTTTCTAATTCGTTGCTTTTTCTTGAAGTGATTTCTTCCAACTTAATTGTAACCCTAGGTTCCTCATCGTTTATCAATGAAATATTCGCCAAGAACCACATCCTACTATCTTTTATTGTCGTTTCAAATTCATGCCTAATGGTTTCACCAGAAATAAAAACCTTGTTTATTAAATTTTCAAAAATGATACCTAATCCTTCTGCATTGAAATATTTTATCTTTTTACCAATAATTTCAGTTAATGGGTATTTTAAATTAGAGCTATCATTGCTCCATACATTAATAATAGTTTGATTCGAGTCGATCTCAAATAGAATGTCGTCAAACGATTGAATTATTAAGGATAGATTTTTTTCTCTTTCAAGAATTTCCTTTTCATATTGTTTGAATGCGGTTATGTCGTTACTAGTAACAAATAATCCTGTTATAGATTCATTCTCTTTTATTGGGGTAAATGTGTATTCAAGTATTCGAACTCCTTTTTTTACATTATATAACCGTTCACTTTTAAAGGTTTCTCCTGCAAAGGTTTTATCGTAGTATATTCTCCAAAATTTATAGTCATCCTTAGGCAGTCCTTCAAGTACATTTTCACCTAAATTTATTTTTCGACCATATTCTATTTCATAAGTAGAAAGTACGGTGTCATTAGCGCTTGTTAATTTGTATTGCAAATCAATGCTCCAAATCATATTGCTCGAACTGCCTATAAGAGTAAGCAGTTTTGCCTCATTTGATGTGCCTTCGCGCTTTGATTTTATTACATTGTTAAGAAATAAGTTAAGTAAATACAAACTTAAGAAAATGGAGATGCATAGATTTAATAGGTATAGATTATGGTTTTGTGGTTTTGGAATTTGTAGTCCAAGTTTGGGTGGGATATCCGTAAAATTTACCAAACAAAATATTGTAATAATGATAAAAATATCTACGTAATAAAGAACATTCTTATTACTTTTTCCATATAGGAAACTGAGTAAAATGTAGGGGAAGTAATAAAGAAAATAACCTGCATTGCTGCTTACACCATCATCAAACAAATAAATAACAAGCAGTCCAGGTATTTTGATAAGGAAGAAAGCAAGTTTACTATATTTCCTGTTGATTAGGTAGGTTGTAGAAGCAACCAATAATGTAATAACAGTTAAATAATATTGAGGTGTAACTCCAGAAATTAATTTGAAACCAGTTAATGCAAAACTGCACAATACAGCTACAATACAAAATGTGTTTACAAATTTTTTTTCTACTTCCACTAATTTAGGATGCGGTTTAAAACAACTTAAATGACAAAAGTATATAATTAAAGGTCATTTTCCTCGAAAATCCATTTTTTAATATCATTAAAATACAAATAGCCATTTTCAACAATAAGAGGGGATGGGAAGTTATTTTGATATAAGCTCCCCGTCCCTAATCCTTGGTGATTTTTAACATTTAAGCAGGAGGCATATTGTGAAATGGCATTTAAGCCTACATTGCTTTCCAATGCAGATGTTAGCCACCAGCCTATATTACTTTTGTTCGCTATATTTATCCATTTATCGCATGCAGAAAATCCACCAATTAATGTGGGTTTAAGAATAATGTATTTTGGATTAATCTTTTTAATAAGAGTATGGCCTATTTCGTCAATATTTACTCCAATCAATTCTTCGTCTAAAGCTATGTGAATGGACGATTTTGCACAAACTTCTTCCATCCAATCAAATTGTTTGGGTTTTATTGGTTGTTCAATTGAGTGGATTTCAAATCGATGCAGTTCCTTAAGTTTTTCTAACGCTTCATGTGGCTCAAAAGCGCCATTGGCATCTAGTCTTAATTCAAGTTTGTGTGCGGAATGATTTTTTCGGATACTCTCAATCAATCTGCATTCTTCATCAAAGTCTAAGTTACCCACTTTAAGTTTTATACAGTTAAAACCTTTATCAATCTTCTCTTTGGCCTCTTGAAGCATTTTTTGCTTATCTGCCATCCAAATTAAACCATTGATGGGTATTGCTTTTCCTTGAATAAACTCGTTTTCAAAAATTTTCATTTTGCCACCAAATTGCAGATCAGCTATTGCAGTTTCGAGAGCAAAACGAATGGACGGAAGTATCGATAAATCGATATCTTCATGTCGAATTCCATCATTTAATTGTTGAAGGGTAAGAACAAGTTGATTTTCAAAATCATCATGGCTATCAATACTCAAGCCGCTTAAAGGCGAAGCTTCTCCTCTTCCAATAACTGAGGGATTAATGGTGTTATGCACTTCAATAATGAATGCAGCATGTTTTTTGATTTCTCCTCTTGAAGTTCGTGCGTCAAAAGCAAATTCTAAGGTGTGCTTGAAGTATCGGTAATGTAACATGTTTTTTTATGAAAAGATCCCAAAAAGAATTACCAAAATAAATGTCGAAAGTGAGGTAACTTTTAAAAGAGGGTCTAAATTTTGTTTGTCATCTGTTTTGAAAATCTTAAGCAATGAAAGTGCAAATGGGATCACTGTAACTAAATAAACATAATTGCTAATCTCAGCATCATGCATAAATGAATAACTGAATAAGCACATGAAAGCAACTAATATGATGATAAGATGATAGATTTTTGCCTTTCTAAATCCAATTCTAGCAGGTATGCTTTTTTTTCCTGCAGCTATATCACTATCAATATCGCGCATATTGTTTACATTTAAAACAGCCACAGAGAATAAACCACAAGCTATGGAAGGTAATATTACATCATCATCTAACGCACCAACTTGTAAATAGTAAGTTCCACAAACAGCTACCAAACCAAAGAAAATGAAAACGGAAATATCGCCAAGTCCGGCATATCCATAAGGCCTCTTGCCATTGGTGTAGGTTATTGCGGCTATGATAGATGCAATGCCTAAAGCAAATAGTGTTATCACGCCATAGAATCCAATCGCATCATAAGAAAAATACAATAATGAAATGCCACTTATTAAACTTAAGGCAACCAAAATTCCAATAGCTTTTTTCATTTGCTCTTTGGTGATTTTACCTGATTGAACAGCTCTTTTAGGGCCCTTTCTACCATCATGATCTGCTCCATGAATGCTGTCTCCGTAGTCGTTTGCTAAATTGGATAGGATTTGTAAAAACAAGGCAGTTAGCATGCAAAAAGTAAAAATAGTTATGTTTTTGTAGCCATTTGATGAAGCCAAAAAATAGCCCATCAAGATACAAGCCAATGACAAAAAAAGCGTACGTAGACGAAAGGCTGAAATCCAGGTTTTAATCATATATCTGTATTCAATTTTTTAAAGTTTTCTTAATAGCATAAGACCATCACGTATGGGAAGTAAAATGTTCTCAACCTTTTCGTCTTTTTGAATAGTCTCATTTAATGAGTGTAATATTTGTGTATCTTTATCTTTGGCCAAGTCTTTTTCAACAACTACTTTACCGCTCCAAAGCACATTGTCAATTAATATAAATGACCCGCTTGGGATTTTGTTTATTACCAATTCATAATATTTAGGATAGTTTGGTTTGTCCGCATCTATAAACACAAGGTCAAATGGATAGTTTAATGTGTTTATTATTTCCGTAGCATCACCAATCAAGTGTTCAATTTTCTCACTCATATGAGCCTGTGAGATATGGTAATTTACAAGCTCCTCAAGCTCTGCATTCACATCAATGGTAATGAGTTTACCTCCTCCCTGCAATCCTTCGGCAAGGCAAATGGCTGAATATCCTGTATAAGTGCCAATCTCAAGCACGTATTTTGGTTTAATCATTTGGCTTATTATTGCTAAGAAACGGCCTTGAAAATGACCGCTTAACATTCTAGGCTGTAAGACATTGGCATGTGTATGTCTATTTATTTTTTGCAGCGCGGCACTTTCTGGAGTTGTGTTTCGGTCGCAATAGTCTTGTATGGCTTGATTGATAAAATCCATTTGGCATACGAAGATAAAATAATATGAAGTGTTAAATACACATTTTTTTCTTTACTTCGCCACACCTTAAAAATAAGGAATGTTGAAATAGAAATTTTTTTAATCCAACAAAAGCAAAATGCAGTATAACAATGATGTGGAAGCAGCAAAAGCGCTTCATCAAAAATATAAGGAACTTCAAGAAGAAATAGGAAAAGTAATCATTGGACAAAATGATGTAGTGGATGCAGTGTTAAATTCAATATTTAGCAATGCACATAGCCTATTAATTGGTCTGCCTGGTTTGGCCAAAACACTATTGGTAAGAACAATTTCAGAGGTTTTGGATTTGAATTTTAATCGCATACAATTCACACCAGATTTAATGCCGAGTGATATTACTGGAAGTGAAATTTTAGACGAAAAAAGAGAGTTTAAATTTTTGCGAGGTCCTGTTTTTTGTAATGTGTTATTGGCTGATGAGATAAACAGAACACCACCAAAAACACAAGCTGCTTTATTGGAAGCCATGCAAGAAAAAACCGTTACCATAAATGGAAAATTACATCGTTTGGAAGAACCATTTTTTGTGCTTGCCACTCAAAACCCAATTGAGCAGGAGGGTACCTATCCCTTGCCAGAAGCACAACTTGATCGTTTTATGTACAATTTGATTTTAGATTATCCAAAGTTTGAAGATGAGTTGCAAGTAATAAAAAACACCACTACTGAAAATAAAGTAAGTTTAAGAAAGGTATTACATGCTACTGAAATACTTCAATTTCAACAATTGGTTAGACGTATTCCTATTGCTGATAATGTGGTGGAGTATGCAGTAAAATTGGTTTCCAAAACAAGACCTGATTCACCTTTTGCCACGCCTGAAGTTAAGGAGTTTATTTCTTATGGTGCTGGCCCGCGTGCAGGTCAGTTTTTAGTAATTGGTGCTAAGTGTAATGCGGTGCTAAAAGGAAAATTATCACCAGATATTGAAGATGTGAAAGCCGTGGCTGTAAATGTGCTTCGCCATCGATTGATTAAGAATTATAAGGCTGAGGCAGAAGGAATGAAAATTGAAAAAATCATTCAAGGACTACTATAAAATATAGAAACAAAAAGGACTACCATCGGTAGTCTTTTTTGTTTAGTAGCTATTGATTTTTTTATCCTTAGGATACTTTACCTCAAAAGAGAATTTTGCTGTTTGAGATTGTTCGGCTGCCATATTAAATATCCATTTTAATCTGCCACTAGCATCATCAACATTGGCAGTGCCAGCATCCGATAATTTAACTTCAATCTCTTTATCAGTGCTCACTGGAACTTGGTCTTCAAGTAATATTTTGATAGGTTCTTTCCTGGTATTTCGAATGGTAATTTCCCAAGTATTGCTTTCAGTTTTTGTGCTACCAAAGAAAGATTTAGAACTTAATTCTTTTAATTTTTTACGCTCAATCTGAATGCGTTTATCTCTTCCTAAGCTAAGTGTCAATGTGTCTTCAGCAGTGCTGTTTATATAGGTGTTACCCGTAAAAGTTCCATCAAAATACACATTGGCTTCTCCTTGTAAATTATTTACTAAATCATTAGCAGCCACGCGCGCTGTAACAAAAACATCTTTTTCCAATTTAGGAACTGCTTGATAAATATATTCTGCAGGCAAACTCAATACATTTAAATCAACTGAGTGTGGCGCATTATCACTGGGTATTGAATAGGGTGTATTGACAATAAACTCAGTATTGATAGCTGTTTCAGAAACATTAATTGCATCCTCAGCTACTGTTGTCCTTGGAGCATCTACATAATATGCGTTAGATTCAGCGCGACCACCTCTAATATTTGGCATTGCACTTTTACTCAAAACTTGAACTGGTTCAGGCACATAAAACCTTAACCAATTGGTTTGCAATTCTGGTTTATTTCCACCTTCTGCAGGGTTGGCTGTGGTAAGTTTTAACATTACGTTTTTCCAATCTTCACCTGTGCCTTGGGTAATTTTTGCTTTACACATTATGTTTATAGGGCTTTTGGTGTCTTTTACTCTTATATCATAGAATGGCTGCCACCCTACATTTGACACCAAATAACTCAATTCAATTTTTGCGTTTTGCAATTCTCTATTGGCTTTTATGCTTACCACAATTTCATTAGTCAGTTGCATTTGACCATTGTTGTATTCTGCCAATTGCTGTTCAATTTTTTGTTTAATTTCGGTGTATTTATTCTCAAGTTTTGTCAGTCTAAACCAATCTGTTTTAAACTCGTTTAACTTTTTATGGTATAATGCCATTAAGTCTTCAAGCTCATCAGTCTTCACACCTGTTTGGTTACTGCCCACATTTTTATTGGCTAGCATCAATTCTTTTTGAAATACGATGGTTTCTTTGTCGGCTTTAAAATCGGCCAAAGATGCATTTACGTTTTCCAAAGAATCTTCCAACAACTTTATGGATTCAGGTTTTTCTTCTTTGTTTAAGTATTGGTTTCTATTCGTTACAGACAAAATTGTTATTGCTTGGTCAGCCTTTACCTCAACGCTATTCATATTGATATAAGGGGATAACTTATCAAAAATAACATTATAAATACCCTCGTTTGCATCAATGCTAGCAAGCCTTGTAATTTGCGCTTGTGAACGGAAAATGGTAACTTTAGTAATGGTGTTACTAATGTTTTTTTCGGTTGATTTCTGATGGGTATAAATAAAATCATCAGTAACACCTTGGGCAAAGCTATTCATGCTTAATACTATCAAGGATATCACAAAAAAACAATGAATTTTACTTTTCATATACTATACTTATTTATTTTAAGAATAACTCGAAACATTCATGAGCAAAACCAAATACTACATAGGAATGTTTCCATGTTTTTTTCTTGGAAGATTAGCTACTTTATTTTCTAGCATCTTAAACGCTTTTATTAGCTTTTTTCTTGTTTCCTCAGGTAAAATTACTTCATCAATAAATCCTCTTTCGGCTGCTCTGTAGGGATTGGCAAAAATATCAGCGTATTCTTTTTCCTTGTCTATCAAAGCCTGAGCAGGATCTGCGGCTTTATCAATATCTTTCTTAAAGATGATTTCAGCAGCTCCTTTAGCTCCCATCACTGCAATTTCGGCCGTTGGCCAAGCAAAGTTCATGTCGCAACCGATGTGTTTACTGTTCATTACATCATAAGCTCCACCGTACGCTTTACGTGTAATAACCGTAACCCTAGGTACTGTAGCTTCGCAGAAGGCATAAAGCAATTTAGCTCCATTGGTAATAATGGCATTCCATTCTTGATCGGTACCAGGCAAAAAACCTGGCACATCTTCAAACACCAATAAAGGAATGTTAAAACTATCGCAGAAACGCACAAAACGTGCTGCCTTTTGAGATGAATGAATATCCAAAACCCCAGCTAAGTAGGCTGGTTGATTGGCTACTATACCGATACTTCTACCTGCTAAGCGAGCAAATCCTACAACAATGTTTTCAGCGTAATTTTTATGAACTTCATAAAAACTATCTTCATCTACAGTTTCACTAATTACATCTCGTATATCATAAGGTTGGTTGGCATTTTCAGGAATTATTTCAGCCAATTTAGGACGCATTTCATCCCCCGATTCGTATGCAAAATCAGGTGTTTTTTCTTCGCAATTTTCAGGAATATAGCTAATCAATTTTTTCAATTGATTGATACAATCTATTTCGTTTGCTGCTGTAAAATGTGCCACACCACTTTTTGTAGAATGAACCGAAGCACCGCCTAAATCTTCACTTGATACTTCTTCGTGTGTTACAGTTTTTACAACATTAGGACCGGTAACAAACATATAGCTGGTGTTTTCAACCATCATAATAAAGTCGGTGATGGCGGGGCTATACACAGCTCCACCTGCACATGGTCCCATGATGGCAGAGATTTGAGGAATAACGCCACTAGCCATGGTGTTTCTGAAAAATATATCAGCATATCCACCAAGCGAAACAACCCCCTCTTGAATCCTAGCGCCACCACTATCATTTAAGCCTATTAATGGAGCACCATTTTTCATAGCTAAGTCCATTAATTTGCAAATCTTTTCAGCATGTGTTTCAGATAATGAGCCGCCAAACACAGTGAAATCTTGTGAGAAAACATATATCAATCTTCCGGAGATGGTACCATAACCTGTAATTACTCCATCACCAAGGAACTGTTGATTTTCCATTCCAAAATCCTTGCTTCGGTGTGTAACAAAAGCACCTATTTCTTCAAAGCTTCCTTCATCTAATAAAAAATGTATTCTTTCTCTGGCAGTAAGTTTTCCTTTTTTATGTTGTGAGGCAATACGGTCAAGACCTCCACCTAATTGTGATTCTTCTCTTAGTTGTTGTAATTTTTCTCTTTTATCCATGGCCATAATAATGCTGCAATATGCTCGAATTGCATGTAAAAATTTAAAAAATTTTAAAACAAAAAAGCCGCACTATGTGAGGCTTTAAATATTTGAAATAATGATTTTTGTTATTTGCTAATAGTAAATCTGCTTGATTTTACATTCTTATTACTATGTTAACAACGAAAAGGATATAAAGGTAAATCAAACTTAAGAATTGAATATGTCAATTAATTTTAACAAGTCAGGATTTAAATCTTTTTTCATGTATATTGAATCATGAAATGGAGTCAATACGACTTTATTGTTAATTAAACCTGCCATTTTATTTTTTTCGCCTTTCATTAAAGCTTCAACTGCAGCATTTCCTAGCTTAGAAGCCAAAACCCTGTCATAAGCGCTTGGCGATCCCCCTCTTTGAATATGTCCTAAAATTACGACCCTTGATTCGAAACCGGGAATTTCTTTTTTCAATCTATCAGATATTGCAAATGCTCCACCTTCATAGTTTCCTTCAGCTACAATGGCAATTGAAAAAGATTTTTTGCTTGTTTGTCTGTCTTTAAAAAACTGGATTACTTCCGCAATATCTTCTTTTATTTCAGGAAGTAAAATCACCTCTGCTCCACCAGCAATGCCCGATGCTAAGGCTATGAAACCAGCTTCGCGTCCCATTACCTCAATAAAAAAGATACGGCCATGTGAATCTGCGGTATCTCTAATTTTATCAATGGCATCCATTGCCGTATTGATGGCTGTATCAAAACCAATTGTAAAGTCTGTTCCATACAAATCATTATCTATAGTTCCAGGTGCGCCAATAGATGGAATTCCAAATTCATTGTAAAAAATTTCAGCTCCAGTAAATGTTCCATTTCCGCCAATACATACAATACCCTCAATGCCATGTTCCATTAAATTATCATAGGCTTTTTTTCTACCTTCCTTGGTGCGGAACTCTTCACTTCGTGATGATTTAAGAATAGTTCCACCTCTTTGAATAATGTTACCTACACTTCTCGATGTCATTGGAATAAACTCCTCGCCTCCTTTTATCATGCCGTTGTAGCCATGCATAATACCAATTACTTCCATGTCATTATAGATAGCAGTTCTAACAACTGCTCTAACACATGCGTTCATTCCTGGGGCATCACCCCCCGATGTAAATACTCCTATTTTTTTCATTTTGAATGCGAAAATAAAAAAAGCCGTTTTACTTTTTGTAAAACGGCTTAATTAAATTAATAATAAATTGTTTATGGTAACATTTTTATTTGAACTTGGAAGTTACCTGTCAAGTCTGCTCCTGGTGTAACGGCTATAAGCATTAAACCTAATTTGCCATCTGCAGTTTTGAAAGCTATAATTTCTTCATTAATAAGTTTTGCTAATCTATTTGTTGGCGCTGAAAGAGGAGTTGAAGTATTTGGATCAACGTCTTTGCCATCAAATTTTAAACTTTTTAACAATTTGTCTACTGCTTGGTTACTTGGATCACTTGCATTATTAAATTGCGAAATAGAAAAGGCGTTCGCCAATCTAATAAATTTTGTAGTTCTTGGAGAACCTGCTGGCCATTTAGAAATTTCATCTTGATAGCCTTGACCTGTAGCAAATGGATAATCAGGTGAATATATAGCACCCTTCACATTTGGATCTTGCAAATTAGAGAAAAATACAAAATCAATTTTACTGGCATTTTCTCTTGCAGGTAAGTATAACTTACCAGTTACCGGATCTTTTTTGGTCTTATCTGTTCCAATAGCGTAGGCTTGAAAATTATCAGCATACCCTAAAAATCTATTGTTTTGGTTTCCATTTGCGCTCGCACCTAAAATAATTTGTCCAGACACAGAAATTCCTTTAACGATAAAAATTACGCTATCTTTAGTAAGAACACCTTTAGAGTCCGTAACCAATACCAAATAAGTAAGTTTATCATCAATTGCTAATGAATTCAAATTGGTAGCAGTGGAAATATCATTAATGTTAACTTCAGTCGAGGTAGAATTTAAAGTTGAATCAACTTTTATTACTTTATAATCTCCGGCTGAAGAAGAAATATTGCGTCTTACTTCTATTTTTGCTAATTTATCGCCACCTGTAATAGAAACATTACCAGTAATTTTAATGGTGTCAGGAATTTGGCTTATCTGAATCTCAGTACGAACTCCATTATTAAGCGTAATTGTTACTACAGATGCTGCAGGATTAACTGGATCATTTTTTTTGTCGTCACCGCAAGAAGCAAATAAAATGCTGCTTAAAGCTAGCACTGCCACTATTGATTTAATTGTTTTTTTCATTTTATATGTTTTATTTATTTTTTTACGAATATAAGTTGTTTATTTTTAATACAATAACGCTAAATGTAAAACTTATGCATTGCTGCTTTCGTTCCAACTATCATAGCTTTGTCTTTCAAATTCTGTAAAGTCGTATTCTGGCATCAACTCAGTCTTAACATGATTTACAGTTTCATTTAAAGCTTCGGCAAACTTGTTAAAATCTTCTTTGTAAAGAAAAATCTTGTGCTTGATGTAAGTTCCATCTTCCATCCTTTTCTTACTTTCAGTGATGGTTATAAAATAATCATTACCTTTTGTTGATTTCACATCAAAGAAATAAGTTCTTTTTCCTGCTCTTATTTTCTTTGAGAAAATTTCTTCCTGTCCGTCTCTTCTTTCGTTGTCCTCCATAAATATTACATCTTATTTGGTTTATTTAATTGTCGCAAAATATTAGTAGGAAGTTGCATTTCAAAATAAAAATTACCTGAATAAAGCTCAATGTTGATAAGATTTTCAATTTGAAACATTTTCAGCACTAAGTTGTTTGTAATAAATTTCTTTATAGACTCCTTGTTTTATTATCAAATTGTCATGCGTACCTTCTTCAATTACAGCGCCTTCGTCTAGCACAAGGATGTAATCACTATCTTTTAAACTTGAGGGTCTATGACTAACTGTAATCACTGTTTTATTGTTGCCAATGGCCTTGATATTTTCCAATATTTCTGCCTCTGTTTTGGTATCCAAAGCACTCAAGCAATCGTCAAAAATAAAGATTTCAGGATTTTTAATGAAAGCCCTAGCAATCGCAACCCTTTGCTTTTGTCCTCCTGACAAGGTAATGCCCCTTTCTCCTAGCATGGTTTCGTATTTATCTTTAAATCCTTCAATATTGTCGCTCAGAGCTGCTTGCTTAGCAGCTATTTCAACCTTGTCTTTGGTGCTTTTATCTATAGTTTCTACCCCTAATAAAATATTGTTATAAATGCTGTCGCTAAATAAAAACACGTCCTGTGGAACGTACCCAATTTGCTGCTTAAATTTTTTTAAATCAATGTCTTTTATGTCCTTACCATCTATCAGAATTTCACCATTTTTAACATCAAAGACTCTTAAAATTAGGCTTATTAAGCTTGTTTTCCCAGAGCCTGTGCTCCCCAGAATGCCAAATCGAGTGCCTTTATTGATAGTGAAATTAAGCTTCACAATGGCTGCTTTTGTTTTTCCGGGATAGGTATATGACACATTTCTAAACTCAATTTTTTCTTTGAAACTAAATTCATCAGCAGATTGGCTGAGGATTTCAGGTTTGGTCAATAAAAACTCATTGATTCTTTTTTGCGAAGCATCAGCTCTTTGGATAAGTGAACTTACCCAACCAAGAGAGGCCACAGGCCATGTAAGCATGTTAATGTAGATGGTAAATTCAGCAATATTTCCTATGGTTATCTCACCATCAATCACCATTAATCCACCGACAAAAATGGTTATTATGGAGCTAAAGCCAGTAAGGAAAAACATTAGAGGGAAGAAGAGAGCCTCTACCTTAGCTAAATGCAATTGTTTTTGTTTGTATTCATCGGTTTCGGCAAAAAAATCTAGTTGTGATGCATTTTCTCTAGCAAAGGCTTTTAAGACTCTTATTCCCGAAAAGGCTTCTTGAACAAATGTTGTTAAGTCGCTTAGTTTTGATTGAATCGCATCACTGCGCTTGTTTATGAGCGTGTTTACATAGAAAATACTATACGATAAAAAGGGTAGAGGTATCAAAACCCAAAAACTTAATTTGGCACTTACTGAAAACATAGCCCATAGAACTACAATAAAAGTAACGGCCAAGTTAACAGTGTACATGATAGCAGGACCAATATACATCCTTACTCTACCAACGTCTTCACTAATTCTTGCCATCAAATCCCCCGTATTGTTTTGTCTATAAAAATTTTGTCCAAGTAATTGATAATGATTAAATATTTCATTTTTCAAATCATATTCCACCAAACGGCTCATTACTATGAGGCTTTGTCTCATCATATACATGAAAAATCCTCTCAAAAGAGCTAAACCAATTATTATTATTGAGAAATAAAGAATAGTTATTCCTATAAAATGATACAAGGCCGTATTGAGTTGACTACCATCAAATAGCCTGTAGGTTGCCAAATTTTCTTTAATTAAATCGATAACAATTCTTACGGATTGTGCTGGAAATATGGCAAATAAGTTTGAAAGTGCCACCCACAACATGCCCAATATGAGTCTATAGCGGTATTTATAAAAGTATTTGTTTAAGTGGCTTAATGCTCCCATTTGAAGTTTTGCAATTTTAGAAGAAATACTCGTAAAAACTACTCTTAAAAAGTTGGTTATGAAATGTGAAATATTAGCATACTTTTGCAGCCGTTTTAATATTATCCACACTATGCAAAACGCTGACATTTTCACCCAACTATCTACACATGATCATGAGCAGATAGTATTTTGCCAAGACCAAAGCACTGGTTTAAAGGCCATTATTGCAATTCATAACACTGTTTTAGGACCTGGTTTAGGTGGAACTAGAATATGGAATTACACCAATGAGGCTGAGGCTATCAATGATGTAATGCGTTTAAGTCGTGGTATGACATACAAAGCGGCAATTTCAGGATTAAATTTAGGAGGTGCAAAAGCCGTTATTATTGGTGATGCTACTAAAATCAAAACAGAAGGTTTGATGCGTAAATTTGGCCGTTTTGTTGAAAATTTGAATGGTAAGTACATAACAGCAGAAGATGTAAATACAACTACCAAAGATATGGAATACGTTCACATGGAGACTAGCCATGTGGTTGGATTACCTGAAAGCATGGGTGGAGGAGGAGATCCAAGTCCTGTGACCGCCTATGGTACATATATGGGTATGAAAGCAGCTGTAAAATTTGCTTATGGTTCTGATGAATTAAGTGGTAAAAAGGTAGCTGTTCAAGGTATCGGTAAGGTAGGTGGACACTTGCTAGAGCATCTGAAAAATGAAGGTGCTGAGATTTACATTTCTGACATTAACGAAGAGACTTTGAAACATTATGCAAACACCATGGGAGCTAAAGTTGTAAAAGGGGATGAAATATACAGATTAGATGTGGATGTATTCGCTCCTTGTGCTTTAGGCGCAGTGTTGAATACTGAAAACATTAATAAATTAAAATGTAAAGTGGTAGCTGGTGCCGCTAATAACCAATTGGCTGATGAAAACTTGCATGGCAATATGCTTATCGAAAAAGGCATAGCTTATGCCCCTGATTTTTTAATTAATGCAGGTGGATTGATTAATGTTTACCAAGAACATATTGGATATAACAGAGAAACTGCTTACCGCAAGGCTCAACATATTTACGATGTGACATTAGAAATATTTAAAAAATCGGAAGCAGAAAAAATTCACACACAAAGAGCTGCTATCGAAATGGCTGAGGCAAGAATAAATACTATTCTGAAAGTACGCTCTACTTTCTAATACAAATAAGATTTCAATAAAGCGGGAATACGCAAACGTTCTTTAATATTTTTTAAATTATACGTAAAACGTGTTCCTGCTTTTATATAGGTATTAATAAAATTAAATGTTCAACAGACGATTTTTAAGAGTAAAAGTATTCCAAAGCATATATGCTTTTAGGCAGGAAGAGAATGCCAGTAGGGCGGTATATGAGAAAAATTTAGTTAAAAGCTTAGATAAAAGCTACGAGCTCTATTTGTATTTAATATCATTCAGTTTAGAGTATAAATTTTTTGCAGAGAAGGAGCTTGAATCTCAACAATCAAGGCATTACCCAAATGCTGAAACCATTAGTCTGTTAAAAGCATTCATCAACAATAAAGTTATAGCACAGTTTGAAAGAACTGAAAGTTTAAAAATAAAACTTAGGGACTATAAAGTAAAATTTAACAATTCATCGGATACACTAAGGAAAGTTTTTTTAGAGACAAAAGACATGGATACTTTTGTTCAATATTCAAACTTGTCTAATCCAAGTATAGAAGATGACAAAAATGCTTTGTTGGCTTTATACGAAGAGTTGATAGCCGATAGCGAATTTTTCAATTTTTTTCTTGAAGAAAATTACGCCAATTGGGAAGACGATATGGTGATGGTTACTCAAGCTTTACAAAGAACCATTATTGGTCATAAAAATGGCGGGGCAGATTTTCAATCAAGCTTTTATAAAGATAAAGAAGAAGACTTACGTTTTGCCAAGGATCTTTTTTATAAAACCATTGAACACGATGAAGAGTTCACAGTTTTGATTTCGGCAAAGGCGCAAAATTGGGAAAGCGATCGTATAGCTATGATTGATTTGTTGTTGATGAAAATGGCGCTATGCGAATTGATGTATTTTAGTCAAATACCCGTGAAAGTAACCATCAACGAGTATTTGGAACTAGCCAAATTATACAGCACCCCTCAAAGTCATGGTTTTATTAATGGTCTTTTAGATAAAATTCAAATAGACCTGCAAAAATCTGGTAGAATAGCCAAAGCGGGTAGGGGTTTAGTCGAATAATAATAGCATAACTAATCATATAAAACATGAAAAAAATAATCATCGCAATTTTTGTTTTCTCAGTTGCAGCATGTGGCGGTAATTCTGATAAAAAAGCATCTACAGATTCAGTAAACAATGCAGCCACGGCCGAAAATCCAGAGGCTTTTGATGAGAATGGTCCTGCTCTTACGTTTACTGAAAATATGTTTGATTTTGGAACCATTAATGAAGGAGACAAGGTTACACATCAATTTGTATTTAAAAACACTGGCAAAAGCGATTTGCTAATTAGCAACGCTGCAGCAAGCTGTGGTTGCACTGTGCCAACTTGGCCAAAAGAACCCATCAAACCTGGTGCAGTAGCTATGCTTGATGTAACATTTAACAGTGAAGGTAAACCAGGACACGTTGAGAAAACAGTAACTGTTACTGCCAACACACGCCCAGTCGAAACCATTGTTTTAATAAAAGGCGAGGTAACACCTAAAACCAATAACAACAGTCATTAATCAAAATATTAATTATATAACAATGAACATTTACAATATCATCTTAATGTCGCAACCAACTCCTGGTAGCAATCCAATTATGAGTTTTTTACCACTTATTTTAATCATGGTGGTTTTCTATTTTTTTATGATTTACCCTCAACAAAAAAAGATGAAAGCCCAAAAGAAATTCCGCGAATCTATAGACAAAGGATTTAAGGTAGTAACCATTGGTGGTATACATGGTAAAATAGTAGAAATTAACGATAACTATTTTATTATCGAAACTGAAGGAACTCGCATTCGTATTGATAAGACTGCCGTATCTATGGAGGCTTCTCAAACATTGAATGCGCCTGCCAAAGAAGAGAAGAAATAGTCTCATAGTTTGACGGTTCACGGTTGTTCAGTTCACAGAGTATTGTATACTGAACCAAGGTGAACGGTTAACTGAACCAGGGTGAATTAAAGTGAAAAAAATAGGCATTACAGGAAACATGGGTAGTGGCAAAACTACCGTTGCCAAGATATTTGAGCAATTGGGTGTTTCTGTGTATAGTTCTGACGAAAGGGCCAAGCAATTGATGGTGAATAACACTACCATTATTAGTGGTCTTACACAATTGTTGGGTGGTGAAGCCTATACACCCGATGGCCAATTAAATAGGACATTTATTTCATCTAAGATTTTTAATAATAAAGAATTACTCAATGGGGTGAACGCCATCGTTCACCCTGTTGTTTTTGCAGATTTTGATACTTGGCTTGAGAGCCACCAATCTGAACCTTATATACTAAAAGAAGCTGCCATTATGTTTGAAAGCGATTCATACAAAAAGGTAGATAAAGTCATTATAGTAACTGCACCTGATGCCATTCGCATAGAGCGAAGTATGAAAAGAGACCATGCAAGCTATGAAGAAGTAAGCAGCCGCATGAGCAAACAAATGCCACAAAACGAAAAGGAAAAATTGGCTGATTATATCATCAATAATGATGGGAGTGAATTGTTGATACCACAGGTATTAAAATTGGATGTTTTGTTTAGAGTCTAATACAAATATCTTCCTCTTATGAAAAATAACTCTGTAGTAAACTAATGCTTTGGTTTAGGAGTTGTTAATTCTTTTCTTCTGTGTTCACATTAAAAGTTACTAAATTATAGTTCATTGCTTCAATAGAGACCTTAGGTTTGACTCCTGCTAATACTTATATAATGCAATATACTATTCTTTGGTCTAGTTTAAGACTATCTTCAATCGTTTGCACAAACGCCTAGTTCCGTCAAAATCAAATCTATTTCATAAC
>JBBALJ010000012.1:0-54666 GCA_040403075.1 Bacteroidia bacterium | reverse complement strand
CTATCTAATTGTTTTTCATTTTCCTTTTGAAGCATCAAAAGGAAACAAAAATGCTCTGATTTTCAAAGTGACATATGGTCGTTGAGCGGAGTCGAAACGCCATTTCGACTCCGCTCAATGAACGTTTCAATCAAAAAGATTTCCCCTTGCCGCTGTATATGTTTTGCATCATGGCTAAATCCACTTCACATAGCAAAACCTATAAGGCTGCTCAAACCCAAGCTTGAAATCTTTTTGCACAGCACTGCGAAAATCGGGCTTCGCATTCGGATTGCATTGCACCCGACATTATTACCCTTGCAGGCTTCCTCGCCTGCAAGTATACATGCATTCGCTAGCGTCTAGTTGATGTATACTCATTCTTTGCCTGTGCTTGGTGTTTAGCGCAGCGTCACCAAACATATAGGGAGCATTTGGTAATAATACCAACCGTAAGCAGAAATCAAATTACAAAATTAACTCTGAACCATATTCAGGTTTGGGTTCTTCAAACAAGAACAATTCAAGTTCTTTTATGTGATTTTAGGTTATCTGTAAAAAGTCAAGTCCGCACAAAACTATTGTTGAAAAAATATTCTAGGAATATTTTGGTTATAACAAAAAATGATCTCAAATTAGATCTAAAACTAAGTCATGAATACATCTTTCGAGCGCTCTGAATTAACAAAAGTTGAATGGTTAACACCACCTGACCTAGTAATCAAATTAGGTGAATTTGATTTAGACCCATGCAGTCCTTTGAATGCGCCTTTTCATCATGCAAAAACCAACTACACCATCGAAGACAATGGGCTTCTTAAACCTTGGTTTGGCAGGGTATATTGTAATCCTCCTTATGGAAAAGATATGCATTTGTGGCTATCTAAACTTCAAAACCATAACAATGGAATCGCGTTAATATTTGCAAGGACAGAAACAAAATGTTTTTTTGAAAACGTATGGGATTGTGCGGATGCACTCTTATTTGTGAAAGGTAGAATTCGATTCTATCATGTTAGCGGTGTTCAAGGTGGAACACCAGGCCCACCAAGTGTTTTTGTTGCTTATGGTAAAGAAAATGCAATTGCACTAGAAGAAAGTGGAATTGAAGGTAGATTTATAAATTTGAAATTATAAAATTTGATAAATTATGAATTCAGCAACATTGAATTCTGCATCAATAATCCAAAGATTTTCTTTTAGAAGTTTTATTATAGCTTCCTTTTCGTCAGATACATTTTCTACAATGCCAATTACCTGCATATTGTTTACTACTACCTTTGAATTTGGTGCTTCGGTATAGCCTTCATTCGTTACAACTATATACTTTTTCATAAAATAAATTCAAATTTTTGTTGCTGAATTTGATTTTCATATTGCTTAGTTAAGTCTTCATAATTTAAAAACTCTACTCTTTTGTTTGCGTATAAATCTTTGAAAGAAGAATATTTGATTTTGTTTAAATATTCTTCTTTTCTTTTCTCATCAGCCACTATTACCATTCTAGAATAAAAATCTTGCAAATCGTTAAATTTCAACAACGAATTTTGAATATCAGTTGAATGTTCAACTTCAAAAAAAGAATGTGGCAGATTTCTTTCATTGAACCATATCACATCTATTGTAGAACTTCTTTGAACAATATGTAAAAACGAATATTGTGGTAATACATCAATTGTTCTAATTTCACCTAGTTTTTTGTTTAAAAATAATCTGTTCTTGTCTTGATTAGGAACAAAAGTATTTAAACCTTTTAGCTTCCCAACTTCAAGTAATAAGCCTTGAAAATATGAATGATTGAATTCTTTTATTTCTTCTGAATCTTTGTTCGTTTCAGTTTCTTCAAGAATACCATTACTTTCAAGTAATTTTTTAGCCTTAAGTAAACCATATAAACCAGGTTTTATTTTATAAATATTTTTATCAAGTTGAACTATCCGTCTAATACTTGCAAATGGGGTTTTAGTTTTCCACTCACAATCGGTTATTTTAAAAACTTCTTGATTTAATTGACCAAGTGTAGCAACTCCACCCAATTTTTCCAAAGTTACTAATACTGCTTCATTTTGTCTCATTTTTCAATTCATTAATCAACTGTCATTTATCTCCAGCCCATTTCAAAAAAGGTTTTGCTATTCTGTCTACTGCCATATTAAATTTCTCTACCCACCAAACATACAATTTTCAAAACGAATACCATAAACAAAAAATCCCAAGCCAAAGGCTCAGGATTTTCATTATAGTTTTACTTCTGGATTTATATTACCTCAACGCCTCATACTGCTTTTGTATGCTTTGGTAGGCTTGTTCGTTAACAGGTACCAATGGCAAACGCAATACATTTTCGCATATTCCCATTTGGTGTAGGAGTGCTTTTATACCTCCTGGGTTTCCATCAAGGTAGATAGATTTCATGATGCTGTATAACTTAAAATGCAAGCTGCGTGCTGTGCTCATATCACCGGCCAAGGCAGCTCTTACCATGTCTGAAAAGTCTTTAGGATACGCTTGACCAATAACAGAAATAACGCCTTGCATACCCATGCCAATAAAAGGCACTGTTAAGTTATCATCTCCGCTTATGATGGCAAAATGTGAAGGCGCATCATGCAACAAATCCATGAATTGTTCGGCATTACCCGAAGCTTCTTTGATGGCAATAAACTTTTTGCTGGCATTGGCCAAACGCAAAGTGGCGCTGGCAGTCATATTGCTCATGGTGCGGCCTGGCACATTATACAAAATAATGGGTTTAGGTGAAGCCTCGGCTACGGACATAAAATGTTGGTAGATGCCCTCTTGTGAAGGTTTGTTATAAAAAGGACTTACCGAAAGAATGGCATCAAAGCCATTGAAATCAAAAGCTTTGATATAGTCTGTAATTTCTTGGGTATAGTTTCCACCAATGCCCGCCACGCATGGCACTCGGCCTTTGGCTTGTTGTGCAATGAAGCTATACACTTGTTTTTTCTCGTCTTTGCTCAGGGTAACGCTTTCGCCTGTTGTACCAAGGGCTACAAGGTATTCAACACCACCTGAAATGGTGTGTTCAATAAGGTTTGACAAGGCATCAAAATCGATGCTATAATCTTTTTTAAACGGTGTGATAAGTGCTAAGCCTGTTCCTTTCATACCGCAAATTAATTTAATTAAAACGATACTGAAAAATTTTAGAGAAAGGTTTGAGCAACAAAGTAAATAATCGGGGTTTCATCTGGTTAATTTTCCAAGCTTTTCTATCCTCAATGTTAGCCTTCAATCTATTGCCCATACTGCGGTTGCTGGCCCCTCCTACCCTCATTTTGATGAAGTATTTGGGCAGGTAACAAATATGAATATGGCGCTTTAAAATAAAGCGCAGCATCAACTCATAGTCGGCTGCAAATTTCAATTCGGTATTAAAGGCCCCATATTTTTGGTAAACTTCGCGTTTAGCAAAAAAAGCAGGGTGTGGGGGCATCCATCCATAATAAAAGCTATCTTGCTTGTAGATGCCTGCATTCCATGTGCGGATAATCTTGTCTTTGTTGTTATTACTTACATAATACAAATTGCTATATACAGCATCACATTTTTGTTGCTCAAAAGCCTCTACAACTTGTGAAATCACAAAGCGATTGACATAAAAATCATCGGAATGTAAAAGGGCAATTACCTCTCCAGAAGCCATGGCAATGCCTTTATTTAAGGCATAATACACACCTTTGTCTTTTTCGCTAATGAACTTGTCAATTTTATCACCATACGATTGCACAAGCTCAATGGTGCCATCTGTTGAGCCCCCATCCACAATGATATACTCAATATCCGCATGCGTTTGACCCAATACCGATTCAATGGCATCACTGAGATACCTGCGGTTTGACAAAACGGCTGTGATAACGGATACTTTCAATGTCTTATTTCAATAGGTTATTAATGGTATTGCGAGTTGGGTCGAACAACCAACCCCATTTATTAAAATAGTAAAATGCCGATTGGATATGGTATTTGAGCAATTTATAGTTTTTGTATGAACCCTTTTCGTAATGATGAATGATGCTGGCCTCAGGATAATACATGGTTATGTATTGGCTATTTATCCTTCTGCTAAGGTCGGTATCTTCAAGGTACATAAAGAATTTTTCGTCAAACAAACCCACTGTTTTTAAGGCCTCGCATCGTATAAACATGAAACAGCCAGAAAGATTGGGTATTTCCATGCTCTTCGAAAAATCTTTAAACTTCAATTCATAGGCATCTAAACGGGCTTGAAACATGGGTTTTAAAAAGCTAGGAATGAACCTGCGCATGATTAAATCAAAGGGCGTAGGTATTTGCTTACACAGATACTGGGTTTCGCCATTTGGGTATAAGACCTTAGGCATTAACAAACCTACATTTTTATGCTGGTTCATATATTCCACACAAGTTAATACTGCCTGCAAAGTCACTTCAATATCTGGATTCAGAATGATGTGATAAGTGCTGGCATCAAGGGATTTGCGAAGTGCGATGTTATGCGCTTTGCCATAACCCAGATTGGCATTATTAAAAATATACTGAACTTTATTACTCTTAAAATAGGCTGCATCAAAGCGACTTATAGGTGAATTATCAATGATATAAATATCAGAAACGATGTCTGCATGCTTAAGTTCAGTTATTACTTTATCAATCATGTCGGCATCATGATTATAAATAACAATGGAACAAGTTAAGGATACAGACATGGCAGAGTATTATTTTTGACAAGAGATAACCCTCTTAGCAGGCACTATCGCATGCTTTTCATCTTCAATCAAATGCAATTGAACATTAACAAAACCAGCTTTTTCAAGTTTGTCTTCGATATCTAAGCCATAATTTCTAAAAGCCAAAATCCCTTTAGAACGCATGTGATCACCATGGTATTCGGGCTCAAGCATGTGAACGATTTCTCCGTTTTCAATTTTAGCTCTTTCAACGGTTTCAGGAACTTCAATGATAGGAACTGTAAACACAAAATAGCCTCCAGGTTTTAAGCACCTGTATATTTCAGAAAAGCCTTTGGCATCATAAGGTACATGTTCAAACACTTCGGTTGAAGTGAACAATTTATAGCTATTGTTAGCAAAACTAAGCTGTTGCAAATCTTGGCATTGCACCCCATTCACAATCTCACCCGAGGCCACATTATCAAAATACTCTGAAGTAGTTAAGCACTTGAATCTCTTTCTGAGGTAATTATAGATAGCACCATGGTTTGAAAACTCATGCACATAAGCATTATCAGCCAAATTAATCCCATCCAAAACCTTACCCATCGCACGATGAATAAACGATGAGCGACATTTTATGCAGCGCAAACCAAAAACACTTGCGTTTATTTTGACTATCGGAAACTTACATAAATTACAAAACCTAATCATCCAAAATTCTATTTACGGCAAACTAAAGAAATAAAATGAATGTTTGGGGCATGATTTAATAAATATTGCATTTAGTTTTTCTTTAGGCCCAAAGTCTTTTGCATATCAGCGTGCATAAGGGATAGCTGAGAATCCCAATTATACAGATTGAACATTTTATCTATCAAGGCTTTATCAAAACCATAGTCATCAATATTTTCAAAATAGTGCTTCAATTGTGTTACGTCATACAAAGAAAAAGAAAGCACGGTGCCCTTGTCAAATTCTTTCAAAGCACCTCCATCAGAACATATCACCTTACAATTGTTCTGTAGGGCTTCAAGCACAGGAAGGCCAAATCCTTCATAAATACTAGGGTAAACAAATGCAGAGGCTTTACTAAATAATTCCTTTAAAGACGAATCAGACACATAGTTCATGGTGATGATTTTATCATTAGGCATCTCACCCAAAACAGATACATCATCCTTGGTGCAGATAATTAGTTTCTTATCGGTTTTTGATTGTAAGAACACATCTATCATCCAACGTATATTTTTGTGCTTTCTTAAATTACCACAATAGAAAAAAAAGGCCTGAGGCAATAGCATCTCTGATGAACTTGAGCTGGCACTTAACTGGTTTACACCTTCATAAAACACTTTGGATGAAAAGCCCATAGCACTCACGTCTGATTGGGTGGTTTTTGAAACAGAAATAATATAATCGCTGTTTCTTAAACTTTTTTTCACAATCATATCGTAATACCAAACCGCAAAGGTATTCACAATGGGATTGGTACTAAAAAAATGTGGTACCACTGTAAACATCAAATCATGCACGGTGCTGATGTACTTTTTGTTTTTTAGTTTCTTGTATGAATTAGCATAATAAAGCGAATGGTAAATATCGAAATCTAAGGTTTGTAAGAATGTATGAAAGCGAAAAAAGTGTAGCAAATGAAAAGGTGAATAATGGCAAACAATAGCATTGGCGGGCTTTTCAATCAAGTCAGGCATCACTAACACTTGCACATTTTCTATACCATATTCTGCCTGATAACTTTTGATGAGCTCAACAGAGTATCTGTGAATACCTGTGATTTTATTGGATAATAAGCGCCCGTCAAGTAATACTTTCATTGCTTCAATATTAGGAAATAGATTGGGTAAATATCAATTTTAGAATAGGTAATATCCTATCAAATTGACTTCGAAGCAAACGATTTATGACAGAAACCAATAAACCCAAACGAACGCCAAAAGTGGATAGACCATTCCTTTTTGCAAATAATAATCGGTTGCGCAATTGCATGATATCAATTTGCTTGGAAGCACTGCTGCCACTTTGTTTGTGATAGATGATGGAATCTTCTACCAATTTAATTCCATAGCCATTTCTAGCGGCCATAAAACAATAATCGGTTTCTTCAAAATACAAAAAATAATCCTCAAACATATAGCCTATTTTCTCAAAACATTCATGTGTGATATAAAACGAGGCTCCGATGATATAATCAATTCGAGCCCTATCACTCAAATTGGTTAGATTACTGCTTGTTGCAAAAAATCTATTGATGCTGCCACCTATGGCTTGTATTTGTGTTCGATTATCGAAATCATAGATAAGACTGCCAAAGATTCCTATTGAGTAATTAGCCTTGTCATTTCGTGCCTTTACAAGCGCTTTTAAAGACTTTTCATCACAGTCCACATCGGTATTAAGCAACCAGTAGTCATGTGCTATAGATTGCATAATTTCATGCACAAACCTGATGGCAATATTATTGGCATAAGCAAAGCCACCATTGTGGTTACTTCTAATAAAACTAAGCTGATATAATTTTGAGGGAATACCTTGATATGATTTCTCTCGACAATCATAATCTGTAATTGAAAAATCAATGTTTTCCTTTTTTAAATAATCAATAATCTTTTCACAAGATGCATTCTGCGAGGCATTGTCGACCAAAACTATCTTATAGTTATTCTCTTTGAATTGAGAAATGCTATTTAGACAATGTAGGGTGTCTTCAAACTTATTGTAGTTAATCAATACAATAATGGTTTCGCGGATATGTTGATTGGTTTGCTGCAAACTATATTTCATTTTTTAGTGAGCCATACACGATTACCATGCTTGCCATAAACCAGGTAAATACACTCCAAGGACCGATATTAATAAGGTTAAACACACCCGCAGCCAAATACGCACCAAAGAATCCCGCAAAGCCTAAAATAAAACTTGGTTTAGACTTATTTAGCATATTTACTATCACTGACCAAATGCGGTAATACAAAAAAAGATACAAGGCTACCCCAATAATGCCACTATACATAAACACAGATAAAATCAGGTTATCAAAGCCAAGGGTGCCATCGTCATCATTAAACACATCAGGAAAAATACTAATAAGAGAAGAGTCTCCCGCATGTTGAATCAAGCCCCAACCTAAAAAATAATCATACCAATGTGATGTAGAAATATAACCCTCGAAAAGCCTGATAAAATAGGTATACCTAACAATGGTGGAAGATTTGTCTGCAAAGCCTGTGGAGGCACTATCTCCATAGATGGCATCAAACGACAAATAGAAAAGCAATAGGTGTAAGAATATGGAAAATAAAAATGGGAGCGCTTTCATGATAGCCTTATGAATGCTTTGGTAATATTGAATAACTAGAATGATGAAAGCACTCATCAATGAATAAAAATAAATGTTTCGGGTTTGACAAATAAGAACACCTAACAGGGCAAATACAAAAAATAAATAATCACTAATGGTTTTATGCGAACCTAACAATTTGGACAATGAAAGACTAAAAACAAATGTGGCTAAAATTCCATATTCGTAAGAGGACCTAAAAATAGCTGGAGGTCTGAAAGTGCCCAATAATTCAGCCTTCACCAACAGTTCCTTACCGCCTTCACCCTTTAACTCAAATAAGGGACTTTTAAGAGTAAATTGTAACAAGGCTAAAAAGAAAAGCACTATGGCCGACCATCCAAATACCTCATAACAAGTTTTAAATACACTTTCGATGGATGATTTAAATGCCTTTGTATCAACAAAAAATAGGGATAAATTAATGGCAAAAAACAAGAGCATATAATAGATTATGTATCCAATATAAACCAACTGGTAGTCGAACCTAATTAGCAGAAGCGAACTCAGCACCGAATAAGCTAAAAAGAGTAATTGTGTGCTAAAAACCCTCTTCTGAACTAGAATAATATCTTTGCTTAAAGCCAACTGTAAAACATGGAGAGCAGCTGCCCCAAAAATGCAGGCTTCAACCATTTGAATCTTGAAAATCCCTAATCCTAAAAAGCTGCCTTGAACAATGACAAAAACGTTAAAAAACAAGTAAATAACCAAGGCATAGAAATAAAAATGAAATATTTTCAAGCTAAAATTCACCGATTTTGTAGTTAAGTAAGATTAATTTATTAATTATGCATAAATAATATTTCATTGAAAGAAAAATTACAACAAAGGTTCAGCGGTTTGCACAAAGTTTCTAAAACAAACTTCTTCTCAAACTTCATATCCTTGAGTTTTTTTCAGTTTGCAAATTACATTATTCCCTTAATAGTTGTACCATATTTAGTTAGAATTCTAGGTGCTGAAAATTATGGTAAAATCAACTACGCCCAAGTATTTGCCTCCTATTTTACCATTCTAATCAGCTTTGGTTTTGAATATACTTCTACAAAAGAGATTGCAGAAAACAGAAATGATCAGAAGAAAATTCAAGATACTTTTAACGCCACATTACAATTAAAAGGCATCCTATTTATCGTTTCATGTGTGGTGTTTTCAATCCTCTTTTTGTTTTCAGAAAAGCTTACAGAAGACTATTTATTATATATATATTCCTTTATTTTAAACTTGGGTTTATTGCTCTTCCCCAATTGGTATTTCCAAGGAATAGAGCAAATGCGTATCATGTCAGTGGTAAATTTCTTGATTAAATTTTCGGGTGTTTTAGCATTGTTTTTATTTATCCAAAACGAAGGCGATTATGTATTTGTGCCACTTATTAGTTTTGTCATACAGTTGTTTTTTAGTATTTGGGCCATTTATTATGTTGTATCAAGACAAAAGATAAAGCTTAGGCTCATGCCCAGATACGAATTACTCAAAAACCACTTCATCAAAGGACTACCTATTTTCGTTTCATCAGTTGCTATAAGTACCTACACTATTCTCAATTTTACCCTATTGGGCGTTTATGAGAACAATACTGAAATAGGGTACTATTCTGGTGCTCACAAAATCATCATGGCGATTTTGATGTTAACCAGTGTGCCATTAAACACCTCTCTTTACCCTGCATTATCAAGGAAAATCAAAGACTCGAAGGAAGAGGGGATTATTATTTTAAGAAGAACGGTAAAGTATGTATTCTTCATCACTTTGGGTATTTCTGTTTTGGTTTTCTTTGCTAGTCCTTCATTGGTGCATTTTATACTCGGCAGCAAATTCGAAGACTCTATAGCTTATCTACAAATATTTTCTTTCCAACCCTTGTTTGTTTCTATAGCTAGCCTATTGACAATACAAGGATTATACAATTTTGGTTTACAGAAATATAGTCCTTACATAGGCTTTGGCTTGGGAATATTCTGTGTACTTTTCAATATTATATTACTGCCTCTTTTTGGTGGTCATATAACTGCGCTATCATGGGTGATGGCCGAAATCATTGAAATAGCAGTGGTTTATATTATCTTGCGAAAGAAAAACATCAGGCTGTTTTAATGAAAATTAACATGATTATTCCTTTCCCTGCTAGGGTTCCTATTGGTGGGGTTAAAGCCATGTATGAATATGCAAATAGGCTACATGAAAGGGGTCATGAAATTCAAATCTATCACACCATAACTACCACTTATATAAAATATAAAACGCCTGCCCTTTTTAGGTTATTTTTCTATAAAATGATTGGGGCAGAAAGGCCAAAATGGTTTCAACTGAACAAACAAATCCATTCAAGCATCATCAAAGAAGTAAGTAATAAAACTATTCATGATGGAGATATTATCATTTCGACTTGGTGGTCTACAGCTTTTGAAGTGGATAAACTATCAGAAACGAAAGGGAAAAAAATCAATTTTATTCAAGACTATGAAACTTGGAATGGTCATATTGATTTGCTTCATCAATCATACAAACTAAAGGCTACCAAGGTGGTGGTTTCACATTTCTTAAATGATATTTTATTGGATAAATGTGGGCATAAGGGTCATTATATCCCTTATGGCATCGAGAGCAAAGAATTCTATTTAACAGAACCTATCTCATCACGAAATAAGTTAAGCCTTTGCATGCTCTATTCAGAGGAAGAACGAAAAGGCTCGAAATACGGAATTGAAGCTTTGCTTAAAATCAAACAAAAATACCCAAATTTAGAAGTTAGATTATTTTCTGTTTTCCCTCGTAGCAATGATATTCCTGAATGGATGCATTACTATCATTTACACAAACCATTAAGGGAAGTATATAACCAATCAGCTATCTTTATTTCGCCTAGTATTAAAGAGGGTTTTGGGCTACCAGTAGTAGAAGCCATGACATGCGGTTGCGCAGTGATAGTAACAAATATTGACGGGCATAAAGATTTTGCTTTTGACAATGAAACAGCACTTACAGTTCCAATCAAAGACAGTGAAGCTATATACGAAAAACTAGTCAGTTTGATTCAAAATGATGCACTTAAATTAAGCATATCAGAGAAAGGCAGAGAGCTTGCTAAAAACTTTGCTTGGGATAAATCAGTTGATAAAATAGAGAGACTGTTTATTGTAGATTAGCACTTCTTATAAAGCGATAGCTAAACCATAATAACCCAGCGAAAGCACCTAAAACCAAACCAATTAGTGTATACACAATCTTTGAAGCTTCTTTCTTTTCAAGAGGCAAAGTAGGAGCATCAACCACCTGAAAGGCAGGCTTTTGTTGATCAAGGGTAAACTTCGCCAACTCTTTATTTTTCAAAACCTCACCATAGATGATGTATAGCATTTCTACTTCCTTTTGTAGTCTATATTGATTAACCTTGGCTATGCTTTTAATTATTTTAAAATTCTCGTCAGCCACTGCACCCAAAGTATTCTCTTTTTCTTGAATCAAGCTTATCAATGAATCTGCCCTATATTTAATCAGGTCGTAATTTTCTTTGTACCTTTTGGTGGAGTTAATGATATAAAAATCTGTAAGCTCTCTGTATAAGTTTTCAATAAGCGCTTTACAAGCCAACTCATCCTTAAAATTAAACTGGATGGTGATGATACCACTCGATTGACTGACAAGGGATTTTTTCTTAATGGCTTCAAAGCTTAACAGTTTAGACTTTTCAATGATGCTTATTACTTTGTCTATGGCTGCATTTTCTTGGTAGCTTAGTTTATCGTACTCTTTAGTTTTTACTTCTTCAAATCCTGCCATGCTGATATCATTCTTCCAAGCATCTTTCAATTTATAATAGGTAACAAATCTATTTACCAAGATTACTTTACTTCCATCTTCTGTTTGAAGTTCTTTGAGTAATGCACCTGCCATCACTCTTCTTGACCCAATCAAAAAAGTAATTTTATCATCATTTAAACTTATTCCCGAACCAGTTGAAATTCCTATTTGACCTGCCAAGGAAAGCAATGAACTCCCCATACCTTTATCAAATTCATTAATAATAAAACTGGTCTTAGCAGTGTAAAGAGGTTTTTTTATAAAAGCATAAGTAAGCAATAGGATAGCAAAACCAATAGACACAGATGTCAGCACAATCTTCTTCGAAACTAAATAGGCATAATAATCCTTTAGTCCGCTTTTCAATTTGCTCACAGGTATTTGATCATTGTAATCGTTCATACTACGTATCCAGTTATTTCTTCAGTACCGTAAATGTTATTAACCCTATAGTTGACAAGGCGGTAATCAATGAGGTCAATTCTAATGTTGTAAAACTTTTTCTTTCAGGCCTTTGAGGTATTACAATTTCTGAACCTGCTTTTACTCTAGGATAGAATTTAATGCCTAAGAAATTTTTAGTCGCCTTAGCTGTACCATTCGCATAAACAACATAAGCCCTGCGTTTGATGGCTTTTGCTCCAAACCCACCCGCATTAGAAATATAAGACCTCAATCCCATCGACTTGTTGTATTTTACCCTAACAGGATACAAAACTTCACCAGATACCATCACAGTTTGTTTTTCAAATGGTATTTTGATTACATCCCCTTCGCGTAATAGAAAATCTATTTTTGTATTGGGCTTTCTAATTATTTGCGCCAAATCAATACCCACAACATCATAGCCATTCACAACTTCTTCTTCTATTTGATCAAACAAATCATTTGAGTCTTTGGTCTGTTTTTTTAGGGCTTTCAATTTGTTTGCTTTGATGTATTCATCAGTGATGGTTTGCATTTTTGGCCTTAATAAAATAGCACCATCCGCAAAAGCACTTGCAGTTAGACCACCACTTCTCTTTATTAAGTCAGAAATATTTTCGTCATTCTTAGAAATGGTATACACCCCAGGAAATAAAACCTCACCTTCAATTCTAATGGTTTTTTGGGTAGCATATCCTGATGAAGGAAATACAGTAACTACATCAAATGGCTCTAGAATAAATTTAGAAGCCTCATTATCCTTCAAATCCTTTTCCACATCAAACTGCTTGATAATAGAAATGTCACCTGTTTTAGAAAGCTTATCTGCATCCTTTTTTCTTCTAGCCACTTCTATTCTTTTAATGGATGCTGACTCTTTCAAACCACCCGCTGCTATTATCAAATCTTCAATGCGCATATTGTCGGCATAGGCAAAATTACCAGGACGTAATACCTCACCACTGATACTCACATTGTAGCCTTCTTTTAATTCTTTTTCAGATGCAATTTGAATAGCATCCTCACGTTTTAACAAAACATCCTTTGCTTTTCCACTCACAATATCCGCAGTATTAAAAGACAAAACCTCAAGAGTATTATCCTCTTTCAATCTATAGATAATGGCTCTAGTCATAAATGCATCTTCTCTTAAGCCTTCTGCTTTTTTAATTAATTTAGATACTGTCAAACCCTCTTCCAAGGCATAAAATCCTGGTCTGAACACAGCACCATTTATTTGAACCCTATTCTCGTATCTATCCAAAATATTATCGACAATGTACACATCACCACTCTTTGGGGTGAACATATCAAACAAATCAGAAGAAACATCAGCTACACTTTTTTGTTTGCTTGTATTACGTATAACTTTTATCCTTTCTCTGTAGGCATTATCTGTAAAACCACCAGCAAAGTTTAATACATCTTTGATGCTTTCGCTTTTGGTTATCTCAAATAAACCTTCACGTTTCACTTGGCCTTTTAGCTCTACCCTATTTTGGTAACTACCCACTTTGATAATGTCTTGGTCTTGCAAACGGATATTTCCCTTAGCATCACCGTTCAACATAAACTCATATACATCCAAAGTTGAAACCGTTTTGTTATCTCTTATGACTTTGATATTCCTCATAGAGCCATTGTTCCCAGGACCTCCTGAAGCATATAGAGCATTAAACACTGTAGCCAATGAAGGAAGTGTATAGGTACCTGGTAAGTTCACCTCTCCAACTATAATTACTTTTATGCTTCTGATATTTCCAAGAGTTACGCTCACCTTGGTCTCTCCTGTATTTATTCTATCGTAGGTCTTACTAAGGTTTTGAATGATTTTTCTTTTGGCTTGGTCAACTGTTAAACCCGAAACCTGCACGGGACCAGCATAAGGAAGCCTTGCATACCCATCAGGACTTACTTTAACATTATAAGTCTCTTCCGAAAAACCGTATATATCAATTATCAACTCATCATCTGGACCTAGCTGATAATTAAGGGGTGTGGCCATTTTAAGGCTAGGTTCAAAACTCAAATTTTTATTAGAGAATAATTCTGCTCCAAAAATTTTCGGCTTAAGAGAAGCAAAGGCCATATCCGCTGTTTTGTCTTTCTCTTCTTGAGCATTTCCTATGTATGACCTAGCACCTGCACCCATAGCAGCTGGGGTATTTTGTTGGCTATTGATATTTTCTATTCTTTGTTTTAGTTTAACAAATTCAGCCACAGGCATTTTGCGCTTTGACGCTTCTGCTTCCAATTGATTCATGCTTAATCCACTAGATTTCATCCTTGACCAAAATGTAAACACTTGGTCATCGCTTAGGTCATCTACCTTTACAGTAGCAAGGTTTTGCATATTAATGCCACTTGCCATCTGTGCATTTACCAGAGAAAAATGACAACAAATAACACAGATAAAGGCAAAAACAAATATCCAGAACTTACTGGTTTTAAGCATATTATATAAAATATAAGGGTATGAATACTATAATTTAACCCGCAAAATAAAGATTTAATTTATAAATGTGGGATTTTGGCTCGTGAAATTTGAATAGAAGGCCAATAAAATCAATATTTACAAATATCCTATTTGCAGTTCGAGTTGTGTATTCTTTGTGTCATTGAGGTTAATTTAGGAGCACGGATTTAGGCTAAAATTGAATACCTAATAACATAATAACGCCTTTTCTTAGTGAACTCAGTGTTGTATTTCCTCTATGCACTGTGTGGATAATTTAGCAGCTATGATTAAGGCAAGAGGACCAAGTTAAATAGATAAAAAAATAACGAAATAATACCCTCTGTTCGTGAACTCTATGTTGTATATTCTCAGTGCTCTCTGTGGTTAAAGAAGCGTTAGTTGTTAGGCAAGAGGAAAAAGTTAATTCGAATTACTTTTATCATATGCTCTATGTGCCTATATGTTAAAAAAATCTTCAAAAAGGGAAAACAAAAAATTTACTTTTGAGATAATTTATGTCAAACCCATCTCAAGAAACATTTGTAGGAAGTAAGCATTTAATAGTGCCTGATGAAGAAAACAAATTATACTTTAACTTATTACTTCAATACCCCTGCTACCAACCTTCTTCACCCATAAAATTTGGGCCTTACACCATGGATGTTTCTCCTGATGCTCAATTTTGCGAAGGTCAATTTCCACTCATAATCATATCACATGGCAATGGAGGATCTTATCTCATTTATCGAAGCATTAGCACCTATTTAGCAAAAAAAGGATACATAGTTGCCATGATTGAACATTATGGTAACAACAGAAATAATAATGAATTGGAATATACCATTAGCAACCTTCAGTACAGACCTCGACATGTAAGTTTGAGCATTGATTATATGTTATCTCAGCCTTTGATTGGAGAACATATTAACATGGACAAAATTGCCATCATTGGACATTCTATGGGAGGTTATACAGCACTGGCATTAGCAAGAGGAATACCTCATACAGAAGAAGGCATTCAAGTGGAAGTGAATAAAGATGATAGGATAAAAGCCTTGGTATTATTAGCCCCTGCAGCAGGTTGGTTTAAGCATTCAATGCATGATGTGAATATCCCTATACTTTTATACATGGCTGAGCATGATATTTTCACCCCAGCATGGAATGCAGACATCATCAATGATGGCGTTCAAGATAAATCACTTGTCATCCATCGAGAAATCAAAAATGCAGGTCACTATTCGTTCATCACTCCCTTTCCAGACACCATGAAAAACCCAAACTTTCCACCATCAACTGACCCTGATGGCTTTGATAGAGAGGCTTTCCATCAAATATTACCTAAAGAAATTTTTGAGTTTTTGACTAAAAAATTGTAAGCCTAATTTCTCATTACTCCCCTATTCTACCGCCCAAGTGCTTGGCTAAAAATTTCTCCATTGCACCATAGAAATCGAATTGATTTTCTTCATTACCAAATCCATGTCCCTCATCATCTTTAACCATGTATTCTACTTGAACACCACGTTTTTTCAAAGCCTCCACCACTTGATCACTTTCAGCTTTATTTACACGAGGGTCGTTTGCGCCTTGGGCTATAAACAAAGGACATTTGATTTTATCTACAAAATAAACAGGAGATGCATCATGCATCAAGGTTGAATCTTTCTTTGGATCTCCAACCATTTCATACATCATATTCAAAAAAGGTTTCCAATAGGGAGGAATGGTTTGCATAAAAGTAAATAGATTAGATACACCCACATAGTCAACAGCACAAGCATACAATTCAGGTGTTGATGTAATACCTGCAAGGGTAGCATATCCACCATAACTTGCTCCATATATGGCCACTCGCTTAGGGTCTGCGATACCCTCTTTAACTAAATATTCAACGCCATCTGTAATGTCTTGTTGCATGATTAATCCCCATTGCTTAAAGCTTGCTTCCCAAAACTTTCTACCATAACCCGTTGATCCTCTAAAATTCATTTGCAAAACTGCATAACCTCTATTGGCCAAGAATTGAACCTCAGCATTCCAACCCCATTCATCTCTGGCCCAAGGACCACCATGAGGATTAATAACCACTGGCAGGTTTTTAGCTTCTATGCCTTTAGGTAAAGTCAAATAACCGTGAATAGTTAATCCATCTTTAGCTTTGTAAACAATAGGTTTCATTTCACACATTTCGTTCTCATCTAACCAAGGTGCTCTATCAGCAATTTTACTTATTTCTTTTTTGGTGGCATCATAAAAATAGCTTGCACCAAGCGATCTATCGCTAATGGTTCTTACCAAAAATTTGTCTTCATTTTTATTTTGACTGGTAATGATGATTTCATATTTATCGCCCAACAACTCTTTCAATTTTTCATACATCCCCTCATAATCTTTATCCAAATATTTCACCTGTTCTTTGTCGGTTGTGTAAGTAATAGCAGTTAAAACTTTACGCTTCTTAGAATAATCTAAGCCTTCGACATCCACTTCATCATTTTGATAAATCACCTCTATTTCTTTACCATTGGCAATATCAAACTTTACAATGGCTGCCTTGTCTCTTCCAAGATTTGAAGCGGCATACAGGTATTTATTATCAAAAGTAAAAAACAAAGGACTTACGCTTTCTTTGAAACTTGTAGTCAAAACCGACTTGAAATTTTCTTTTATATCAGCACGATAAAGTAAATTGGTATTAACACCATCTGATTGAACAGCAACTCTGATATTTCCATTATGATCAGTAACCCAATTGGTAACTCCTCCCGGATTTTCGGCTTCCATTTTCAATTCACCTGTATTAATGTTCAATCTATATACATCAAACAATTCGGGGTTGCGCTTATTCATGCCTATTAGCACTTCATTTTCATTCTCCTCTAACTCATCTACTACTTGCACATTTACTTCATCAAATGGGGTTAAATCCTTTTGATTCTTGCCATCATCATCAACCGCATACAAATGGTAATTCTCATCTCCATCATTATCTCTCACATAAATGATGCGTTTATTAGTTTTCCAGAAATAAGCTTCTAAATCTCTATCTTCAATAAAAGTAACTTGTGTTGTATCATCACTTCCAAGGGCAGAAACAAAGATATTCATCCTGTTTTTATATGGCTTGGTAAAGGAAATTTTATCTCCATTTGGCGATAAAGAAAAATAAGCGATATCAGGATTTCTAAAAAAATCCTTCATAGGGATAACACGAACGGGTTCAGTCATTTTGTTTTGATTTTGTTGACAAGAAAATAGAATTAATATGGCAAATATGTTTAATAACCTTGACGATTTTAGTATGTTATTCATAAATATTTTTTCAGCAAATTAGCAAATACTAAGTTGCATTAAATAATAATTGATAAAAGTAATTTTTGTTTGATGATTGGAAAACAATCGAGAATTATCTGTCTATTCAGTGCCTTCTTCCTTATTTCTTCGGCCAGTAATAAACTTCCAAATGGCGCTACCTCCAGCAACAAATCCAATGGCAATCAATTTCCAAAACTTCAGTATCACTGCGAAGAATCCAACCTTAGCCAATATTTTACCTGCCACTAAACCACCAATGGTCCATGCTGCCACTTGGTCAACATCTGGTTTAAAATCAGCATAGCGATTACCATCTGTAAACTCCACACTGTTTATCACTTTGCCGATATTGGTTCTTACCTCCGGCAATTCATCCATAGTGGCAATCGCGTTTAGCATGAATACCCCTTTTCTGCCTAGTACCCTAAGGCTATAGTTCAAGGTATTCAAGCTGTCTTTACCAAACTTAATTTCCTTGGCCCAATGCAGTACCTTTTTATCCTTGTCATAATAGGGTTGAGATGCCCACCCTATAATCTCAATGGCTTGATATCCTTGTTTTACGCGTTCAGGATTTGCATCGGTGCATTCTTGTTGCATTTCTTTCAAAAGGTCATCATAATTGATATCATCTGCATCATCATCCTTCACATAACCCATATCATCATAACTAATGGTAAATACCCAAGAATTAAAATCAAGCACCCCTTTACCATTGGGCACAAGCATACCTAAAACACTGCTATCTGCGGGGTTACCCCATAGTTCAGTTAATACATAAATACTTTGGGTTCTATCAAGAAAACGAAAACCACTAGGCACTTTCAATTTTGCATCGCCTGCTTTAAGCGCTATTTCACCTGTTTGATAAGATAATGATCCTTCTATGAGGTTAATTCTTTCTTGCAAAGTATCTATGCCCTGAGCATTTGTTTGTAAGCATAAGATGAATAAAAGTATGGATAAAAATGTTGTTTTCATAGGCAAACAATTGGGGTAGTTAATAATTAATGGCCTCCTGCAGCTTCTAATTGGTCTTCATCAATTCCTTGAGTTTTCAAAACAGCTTTGGCTTTGAAAGCAAAAAAGGCTAAGTATGCAAAACAAAATACCGGTATAATATAGCTCATGTGAATGCCAATACTATCAGCCAATTTACCTTGTAGTGGCGGAATGATAGCACCACCTAAAATCATCATAATTAAGAAAGAAGAACCTTGACTGGTATATTTTCCTAAACCTGCAATAGATAGTGAGAAAATACATGGCCACATGATACTGCAAGCCAAACCTCCGCTGATAAAAGCATATAAAGCTACCTGTCCAGTTGTCATCAAACCTATTACCATAGCCAAAATACCAAAAATGGCAAATAACATAAGGGTTTTAGCTGGCTTCTCTTGACCAATAAAATTAGCGATGATTAAACCTAAAACACAAACAGCATACATGTATAAATCACTCACATCTTTGCCACCCATGCTGTTTACAAATAAGATAAGTCCAAAAGCAAGGTATGGCATAACCACACCCAATATTTTTTTAGTTGATTTGGATAATTCGAAAGCACTGATAGCGCCTGTCCAACGACCAATCATTAAACTACCCCAATACAATGATATGAAGTGAGAAATATGACTCTCATCAAAGCCTCCAAAAGCAGCATCTTTAAGCAATGCACCCATGTTACTTTGAATCGACACCTCAACACCTACATAGGTAAAGATAGCAATCATACCTAAAACCAACTGAGGGTATTTAAAAGCACCTGCACCTGGTTCAAAAGCCTCTTGACTTGTGATATTTGGAAGTTCGACCATCGAGAAGAATACTGCTACAGCAGCAAACACTCCCGCTAGAATTAAATATAATGAATTGATAGAAGTAATAGAAACATCTGTTTGACTGCCTACTGTTCCAAACAATACAACACCCACCACAATGGGTCCAAGTGTGGTACCAAGTGAATTAATACCACCTGCTAAGTTTAATCGATGTGCACCTGTTTCAGGACTACCCATAGCAGCAACAAAAGGCTGCGCAGCGGTCTGTTGTAAACTAAAACCTAAAGCCACAATAAAGAATGAGCCTAATATCAATGGGAATGAACCCACATTTACAGATGGGATAATAGCCAAAGCACCTATCACAGAAATTAATAGTCCATATATAATACCTTTTTTGTACCCAATTTTGTTAAGTATATCTACTTTAACAACTTGTGACAAAACAAACAACAAGATTGAACCTATAAAATACCCCCCGTAAAATGTAAAATCAATTAATTGAGATTGAAACTGACTTAAATTAAAATGACTTTTACAAAATGGAATGAAAATTCCGTTAGATGCGGCCACAAAGCCCCAAAAGAAAAATACGGTAATAAGGGTGTAAAGTTGAGATTTGCTGTTTTGTTGCATGATATATGGTTATTTTTATTTATACTTTTTTCGGTTTTTGCTCTAAATTGAGTTTTATCAAAAATAAATATTTATTATAAAGTACAAAATTTTTATTCAATTTGAGTTACAAGTTAGTAGATTGAACAAACATGAGTAGGGGCGCGATTAATCGCGCCCCTACTCATGTTTAAAATAAAAAACTCTAATTTTCTATCCTTCATAAAAATCAAGGCATTTGTTTTCACTCCAATATATACCATTAGGCACTGATATTGAAAATCCTACATGACCACCATAATTGGGTGCTTCGAAATAAAAATTCGGGTTACTCTTTGCTTCATTATATGCAAAACAAGATTCTGACAAGAAAGGGTCATTTTTGGCATTTACCAAAATGGTTGGGATGGCTATCTTTGGCAAAAATTGAAGTGCATTGCATTGAGCATAATAGTCTGCTGAATCTCTATATCCATGAATGCGGGCTGTAAATTTGCTATCCCACTCGCTAAATGTTTTAATTTTTTCAATACCTTTCACATCAATCGTTCCTGGGAACATCAAGGATTTTTGCTTCATTTTTGCATTCAATGAATTCAAAAAACGTTGCATATACAATTTGTTAGATAAGTTTGCTAGCACTTTTGAACTAGCTGCCAAATCAATGGGAACAGAAAAAGTTGCTGCTTTCTTAATAAGGTTTGGAAGATTAGAAGATTGTTCTCCCAGATACTTAAGTAAGGCATTTCCACCCAGACTAAAGCCACATAGGTACATTTCATCATATAAATTGTTTTTTGAAACATGACTCAAAACCTCGGCAATATCATCACTCACACCACTGTTATAACTGCGAAGTAATTTATTCATTTCGCCACTACATGAACGGAAATTCACAGCACATGTATCATATCCTTTGCCATAAAAGAACTTTGAAAAGCCTAAGATATATTGAGACTGAGAACTACCCTCCAAGCCATGAAACAGAACCAATACTTTTTTAGAACCTTGTTTCTGCCAATCCAAATCAATAAAATCTCCATCGGCTAAAGTTATACGCTCTCGCTTATAGGCTGTTTGCACTTTCCTAAACAAAGCGGGAATGATGGTTTCAGCATGACCATTTTTCAACAAACGATTTCCAGAAAATGTGGAATGGATCACAGGCATTTTTAGTTAATCTCTTTGTGGCAATATCAACAATAAATTTATAAACTACTAATATCAGAGGGCTTGTATTCAATCTTTACATATTTACTCATCAAAGCACTTAATATTTTTTGAATATCACGGTTGTGCTTATACCGCTTGATACTAGAGGCCATTTCGTCCAAATTTGTCTGAACATATCTAATATCTAAATAGCCAAAACCAATGTATTGGCCCTTTTCTATACATACTACTGATTTTTCATTTTGGGTTCTCCCATTACCGATTAGAAAAAAACTTTTGTTTTGAAAATTGAAACTATCAATAGCCGCAGTAACACGTTTGTTATAGCTTTCAGCCTCTTCTAATTCAGCACAAGCTCCTCTGCATTTTTTGATTTGATAGTTAAAACAAGGACCAGAAAATGCATGCAAATCACATTTACTTAAGCACAATTGGTAATTCTCAACCGCTTTGTTCAAACTTGCTTTGGCCGTATTCAAATTATCAAAAGTGAGCAATGATTCCCTATCATCTCTATATCTTTCAATTTTAAGTTGTAGGTAATTTTTATCGTCCATACTTTCATAAATACCATAATACGAAGTGGAAGTAGCCCTTTTTTGCGCCCTATTATAAAAGGGTTTTATCCTTTTAATCTCATCCGATTCAAGCAGCAAAGCAACAAGTTCGCTTCCTGTATTTTCAAAACTAATATCTGCAATTTCGTGCAACATCCTTAAAGCCTTGCCACCACTTTTGCTGGCAAAATGTTGCATAATTCTTTTTTTGATATCATTGCTTTTGCCAACATAAATAACATCTCCTGTCTGGTTATAGAAATAATAAACCCCTGTGATACCACTTGGTATTTTATCCAAAACAGATTCATTGAGCAGCGGTGGAATATTTCGTTTGGGTGTATCCAACAATAGGCTGCTTTGGTGAGAAACTGAATTATTTAATGCCAATATTTTACCAAACAAAACAGCAGTGGCCTCAGCATCTCCCAAGGCTCTATGCCTATCCTTTATATGAATATCTAAGCGTTCGCACAAATTACCTAAACTATAAGAAGGCAAACCTTTAAAAGTGCTTTTACTTAACTTAACTGTACACAAGGTTTTTCTGTTAAAATCATAGCCCAAATCTTTATAGGCTGCTTTCACAAAACTATAATCAAAGGCACAATTATGAGCCACGAATGTGGCATCTTGTGTAAGCTCTATAATATGTTTAGCCACTTCATAAAAGGCAGGGGCATCTCTTACCATCTCATCATTAATGCCCGTTATTTGGGTAATATAATAAGGTATACGACACTGAGGGTTAAGCAAAGTGCTATAACGCTCTACCACTTCCTTTCCATTATGAAGCACTATCGCTATTTCAATAATCTTACTGCTAGCAGCCGAGCCTCCCGTGGTTTCTATATCTACAATGGCATACATCTTTTGGTAACAAGCAAAATTAGGTCAGCAAATTAAGTAGATTGAAAAGCAGAAAAAATTTTCTTTTCACACAAGAAATCACAAAATGCACTATTTTTTTTAAAGAAAAATATTTATTCTTACCACATAAATTAACACAAACCTCAAATACATTCAAAATGTTAGAAGCAATTAAATCACCTTGGCCCTGGTATGTGGCGGGGCCACTGATAGGACTTACAGTTCCTTTGTTAATGATTTTAGGTAATAAAACCTTTGGCATCAGTTCATCGTTAAGACATATTTGCGCAGCTTGTTTCCCTGCAAACATTCCGTTTTTCAAATATGATTGGAAAAAAGAAAAGTGGAATTTGATTTTTGTTACAGGTGCATTATTGGGTGGCATTATTGCCAATCAATTTTTATCTAACCATGCTCCTGTGCTTGTTGATGGTAATTTAAAGAATGAATTAGCACAATATCATATCACAAATTTCGACAACCTTGTTCCAACAGATATAGTAAACTGGCAATCACTTTTCACCCTTAGAGGTTTTATACTAATGGTCGTAGGTGGATTTCTGGTTGGATTTGGCACCAGATACGCGGGTGGCTGCACCAGTGGGCACGCTATCTCAGGTTTATCCAACTTACAATGGCCATCGCTTATTGCCACATGCTGCTTTATGCTGGGTGGCTTCATCATGGCCAATCTAATTTTACCTTTTGTTTTATCTTTATAATAGTACTAAACTGAAAAACTTGGAAACAAATACAGATTTTGAAGTGCGTTCTTTAGATGCCATGTGCATTAACGATAGCAAAATAGAGCATAAATGGTATCACGATATTAAGTATTTAATCATGGGCATTATGTTCGGAATATTTTTGATAAAAGCAGAAGTTATCAGTTGGTTTCGCATACAAGAAATGTTCAGGTTACAATCATTTCATATGTATGGTGTAATAGGTTGTGCTGTGGTGGTGGGTATCATTTCAGTATGGCTTATTAAAAAACTTAAAGTGAAAACCATCTATGGTGAGACCATTGAATTCCATCCTAAAAGTTTCAATAAAGGTCAAATCTATGGTGGCCTATTATTTGGGTTTGGCTGGGCATTAACGGGGGCTTGTCCTGGACCATTATTTGCGCAGATTGGTATTGGGGCTTCGGTAGTGATTGTTACCCTCTTAAGTGCCATTGCAGGCACTTGGGTATATGGATTAATTAGAGAAAAATTACCTCATTGATTTTAAGTGTCTGGTGATAACACCAAACACAGGTAAAAGAGTTGATGCAACAAAAGAAGTTAGTAAAAGGAAGAAAATTACTATGGCAGGAATAATATTTGCATATATAGGAGCTATTACACGATGGCTCTTTAGTGGTTTCAAAGGCAAAATAAATCAACGTTTTTTAGGAGATGAAACGGATGATTTAACTTCACATTTATCTAGTTCTGTGCTAAATAGAGTGATAGGAATTATTGTATTTATAATTATTATTGGTCTTATTGGTTTTATTCAAAAAAACTCAAAATAAAAGAAAGTATCAATTATTCAACTTTCCATAGTCTTGTGAGTTAAATTATAGCGGGTTTGACTAGGGATTTAAAATGAAAGAATGGTTTGCAAACAACAAAATAAAACATATCATCGTGAAAATGTATTCAATAATAAGAGGCAAGGACATATCATTTTATCTAAAAATATTCAATGCTAGAACCCAATAATCAAAACCCCAATGATCTAATCAAAGCCATACACAAGCTTCTTGGCTTAGTTGGTTTTGTGCTTGCAGCTATTTTTTTTATTATTATCTTGCTTGTATGTAAACCTCACTTTTCAAATTGGTTTGATAAAAAACAATTAACAAAATCAGAAGATAAAAATAAAAAGGACACAAGCTCTTTTTGGAAGGCTGCAGACATTAATTTGATATCAGATGCTAAACAAAAAGAATTGGTGGAATATGGCAAAGAACTTATCACCCATACTGCAAAATACATTGGTCCTAAAGGAAGCGTTTTACAAGTTAGCAACGGCATGAATTGCCAAAACTGTCATTTAGAGGCAGGCACAAAAATATGGGGAAATAACTATGGCGCTGTGTATGCTACTTACCCAAAATACAGAGCACGAAGTGCAAAAACAGAAGACATTTACAAGCGGATAAACGATTGCGTTGAAAGAAGTTTAAACGGTAAAGCTTTAGACACCTTAAGTAAAGAGATGCGAGCCATCAAATCCTATATTGAATACATTGGCAAAGATGCCAAGAAAGGCAAAAAGCCTAAAGGTTCGGGCATTTTTGAATTGGATTATTTAGATAGAGCCATTGATACTATAAAAGGAAAAGAATTGTATATGGCAAAATGCAAAAGCTGCCACCAAGCCAATGGTGAAGGGCTTTTAGCCGAAAACAAAATTGAATTCCAATACCCGCCTTTGTGGGGCAACAACTCTTATAATGTAGGGGCAGGTTTGTATCGCATGAGTAGGTTTGCAGGATATATTAAATACAATATGCCTCAAGGTTCGACATTTGAAAAGCCTCAATTGACAGATGAAGAAGCATGGGATATTGCAGCTTTTGTTAATTCTCAATATCGCCCTGCTAAAGACTTAAGTGCTGATTGGCCTAAGATAAAAGAGAAACCTATTGATCATCCTTTTGGTCCTTTTGCTGATAATTTTTCAGCGCAACAACACAAGTATGGACCTTATTTACCCATAAAGAATTATTTAGATGAAACAAAATAATAACAGAAGAAATTTTATAAAGTCATTAAGTTCATTGGGCTTAGGAGCTGCCATTCTGCCTTCAAATTCGGTATTGGCAAATGAAAGTCTAATTGAAATTTCGGATGAAGATAAGATAACACCCAAGCCAACAAAACAAGTCATTAGCATACTTCAAACAACGGATGTGCATTGCCAAATTCACCCTCATGATGAATTGTTCTGGGAGAATGGAAAAACAGTGTTTCGCAAAACAGGAGGATACTCTTACATAGCGGCTAAACTGAATCAATTAAAAAAAGAAAATCCAAACACCTTCATCATTGATTCTGGTGATATGTTTCAAGGCAGCGAATTGAGTGTAAAGACCACCGGAAAGGCCCTTGTTCCCATACTCAATGCCATGAATTACGATTTATTTTTACCTGGTAATTGGGAAGTGATTTATGGTAAAAAAAACATGCAAACTCTTATGGGTTCTTTGCATGCACCAAAAATTTGTACCAATATGTATCATGATTTAGGCGATGGCAAAAAGGGAGAATTGATTTTCAGACCCTATGAAACATGGACAGTATCAGGTATAAAAATTGGTTTCTTGGGCTATACAGACCCTTTGGTTCCCATAAGACAAAGTCCTAATTATAGCAAAGGTATTATTTATACCAAGCCCGAAGAAAACCTAGCCTACTATGTGGATGTGTTAAAAAATCAAGAGCAATGTGCCTATATCATCATCATTGCACATTTGGGTTTGTCGCAACAAATTGCGTTGGCAAACATGAAAGAATGTGAAGGGGTAAATTATATTTTAGGTGGTGATACACACGAACGAGTTCGTAAGCCTATCGAATGTAAATATGCCAAGGTAGTTGAACCCGGAGCCTTTGGTTCTTTTATTGGAAAGCTCGATTTAACCGTAGAAAATGGAAAAGTTATCACGGATAATTATTCCTTATTGGAAGTAAATCCCTCAAAAATAAAACCTGATGTAAAGATTGAAAAAATTGTCAATGACAATGAAGCCATGTTTAAGAAACATATCAATCAAGTAATAGGTTATAGTACCATTCCATTGTACAGGTATTTTGTGGTTGAAAATCCAATAGATACAATGATAACAAACGCCCTTCATTGGAAATTTCCAGAAGTTGACATTGTTTTATCAAATGGATTTAGATTTTGCCCACCACGCACAACAGCCGATAATTCAGGAAACATACCTATAACAAATGGCTTCATCTTTGATATGCTGCCTGTGGATAGTACTGTAAGAACAGCAAAGGCAAGTGGCAAACAAATCAAAGATTGGTTAGAAAAAGAACTAAACAATGTATTTGCCAAAGATGCTTCCATGCGTTTTGGCGGATGGGTGGTAAAGTTTAAAGGCATGGTGGTAAGCTTTAATGCTTTTGGAGAAATGGGTAAAAGGATACAAAGCATTACGGTAAATAAACAAGCCCTTGAGTTGGAAAAACAATATTCTATTTTAGCTTGTGAGAGAGATGGTGACCCAGCAGACATGCTATGCAGAATGAAGGGCGTAGCGGATGCAAAAAACACAGATGCCACACTGCATTCTTTGATGACTGAATATGTGAAAGCCAACAGTCCACTTACACCAAGCCCTGAGAAAAATGCAATTATATTAGATGCTCCCGACACCTTGCTAACGCAAGTAACAGGAGTTAATTATCAGTTTAGGTAAAGAAGTCAACACCATATTATCTTAATCAAAAAATATTGCTATTTGATTGAAACAATCGAAGCAAACACACCATCAATTACCTTAGCCATTCTTCTAAAATCTATCGTATCCATGGTATCTGTTTCTTGATGATAGTTTTTGTTTCTATAAAATGATGTATCCGTTATCATCAATGCGCTATATCCAAAACTCCAATAATTTAAATGGTCTGAAAAATCAATACCCGGAACAATGATGGGTGCAGCAAATTTCTTGGTACGTATGGCTTTTGCGGATTTGTATTTAGAACAGAATTTTCTAACAAATTTTCCTGCACCAAATTTCTTCACTAGAGTGATATAATTTCCTTTATTGCCATAAAATAAAGAGAGTATCCCAAGTGGATAGTTTTGAGACTTCTTCTCATCCCTAAAATACCCTATCATTTCAAGGGATATCATGCCATATACATTAGTCTTATTTTCAAATAATGATTTTGCATGAATATAACTTCCCATACTTTCAGTTCTAAAAAATGGAGGTTCTTCAAGAGAATACGCAACCAAATCAACTCTGTAATTTAGTTTTTGTCCCTTTAACATTCTTGCTAATTCAAGCAACCCAATCACACCGCTTGCATTATCATCTGCCCCTTGCTGTTCATCGCAGACATCATAATGCGCTCCAACAATAATTCTTTTCGAATGCATTGTCCCAAATGAACAAATTACATTCTTGTACCTGCTGCCATTGGCAATAAACTCTTGTGTATAAACACTGTCAGCATATTGACTGAAAACAGATTTAATAAAATTAGCAGTTTGCTCAAGTTGAACCAAGTTATCATAGGTTCGAAATTGAGGTGTTTTAGTTAATGAAACAAAATGGGATTTAATGATGCTCGTATCTGATAAACAATAGGCTTGAAAGTTGATTGCTAAAAAGCATAACACAATCAAATATCGTTTACAAAACATCATCATAAATTACCCTCTGTTATAACCCCAAAGGCAATTCAATACCGATGCTTCATAAGCGCTTAAATTGCTCTCAGCAGGTGGTGGCAATTCATTGTAAGGGTTTTGGAAAAACAATACCAAAGGCGTAAAAATATCCTTCAACTCAGCATCCTCTTTCATGGCTGCTTGTATTTGTTTTACTGAACTCAACTCAGCTTCCATCAATTCTGTATTACGAATCAATTCTTCATAAATTTTATATTCGTCTTGAAATTCATCGGTATCAACCAACAAAAATTCATTCAAGAAATCATCTAATGAAATTTCAGCATCCGCTTCGTTGGCATCACTTATGTATAACAACAAGTTTAACAACTCTGTTCCTCTGCTGATGGTTTCATCTTCGATATGTTGCCATTCTTGGCTATCAAAATAGGTTTCTTTATGCGGCTCTGCTGCTAAAAACTGAACCATCAACAAATCAAAAATGATTTCACTTAGTGGCTCATAAGCTGGCTCTTCAGCCATTATTTCATCCAGTCTTTTTACCCTCGACAAAAAATCAATATGCTTGTTATTAAAAATCTCAAGCATTTTGGGCATTATATTGTTGGCACCTTTCAGTCTAGCATAAGTTTCTAATAAGGCTTGCATTGAATCCTGAACAGGTGTGTTTTCGTTTTGTGTGCTTAACATGGTGTATTTTGTTATTGTATATAAATATTTCCTTTGCAAACAGTTGCAAGGGCTTTTCCTTTAAAGGTTGTACCAAGTACTGGGCTATTTTGAGAGCGAGAATAATTACTCTTTTCATCATATAGCCAAGTCATATCATCATTAAAAATAGTGAGATTGGCTTCAGCCCCCTTTTCGATTTTAAGCGTATATAAACCTAAAATCTGACGAGGATTGCTACTCAACACTTCTTGTAATCGCTCGTTGCTAAAGGTTTTCGGCTTATATTGATTGATGAGAGAATAACATGTTTGCAAGTTTATCATACCTTTATTGGCATATTCAAACTCAACCACTTTATGCTCCTTATCTTCTGGATGATGATCGCTAACAATGCAATCTATGGTGCCATCAATCAAACCTTCCCAAAGCGCCTTTCTATCTTCCTTCCCTCTCAATGGAGGATTAATTTTATAATTGCTATCGTAGTCTTTTAGGTTTTCGTCAGTAAAACACAAATGTGCAACCGACACATCACAGGTCACTTGAACGCCTTGTTTCTTGGCTCTGCGGATAATATCCACGCTACCTTTGCTGCTGATATGAGCAAAATGAATGCGCGATTCAGCGTATTTAGCCAATTCAATATCACGTGTTACCATCAACTCTTCCGACATATTCGGGTTGCCTTTCAAACCTAAATTGGTACTCGTAAAACCCTCATGCATAAATGTACCTGCGCTCAAGCTGGTATCTTCAGCATGACTGATGATTAAGCCATTGAAGATTTTGGCGTATTGCAATGCCCTTAGCATAAGACTAGCTTGAGAAATGGGTTTATTGGCATCTGTAAAAGCAAGCGCACCAGCCTTAAACATATCGAATAGCTCGGCCATTTCCTTGCCTTCCCTATTCTGACTGATACAGCCAAAGGGAATAATACTTACAGGCAGATTTGATGATTTATTAATCACATACTCAACCTCGGATTTACTTTGAATAACTGGCAAGGTTGACGGCAATGCGGCTACTGCGGTATAACCACCTGCTGCGGCTGCTTTGGCAGCACTTTCTAAATCCTCTTTGTATTCAAAGCCTGGGTCGCAAAGGTTGCTGCGCATATCTAACCATCCAGTGCTTACAAATGCACCTTTGGTATCAAACACTTTAATGCCTTTGCTGGCTGAAAATGCTTTTTTTGATGAACTTTGAATGTCTTCGATAAGTTTGTCGTTTACTAAAATATCGCAGGTTTTGCCATGATAGGCTGACGATGGGCAACAAACAACTGTGTTTAAGATGAGTATTTTCATGTTCAAGTGAGCAGGAATAATTGAATTTTCAACTACCTTACTTGAATGGCAAATGTAATACTTGGCAAACAGTTTTTAAAATTTGATAGCGCTTTTTTTAGGATTGTTGATGAAAGGTTGATAAGCTAGGCTTTACCTGTTGTTTCAATTGAATGGTTCTTCAGTTTTAAATTATTCGATTTGTGGGAACGCAATTCTGATAAAAGGAACTTGCGCACACCGCACCACCATGAGGCATCATATTTAAATTTTTTAGTGTTTACTAATTAATTCCCATGTATCTCCAGTTTTGGAAAATAATTTTATGATGCCATCTTTTCTTGTATAATAGCAGCCAAAGTCTTGGGGCTTAGGGTTTATATAGTCATTTGAATAAAAATAAATATCATAGTATTTATTTTTTTGTATGCTAATTGAATCCAATACTTTCTCGTAGGGGCTATCTAACAAAGTGGATTTAATATACATATCATCGAAATCTATCTCGAAAGATGAAACATAGAATCCATTTGATAGAATATGCTGATTTAATACTAACTTATTTTTAGAGCTATTAAAAAAGCCTATTCCTCAACCTTCTCTTCTAGTTTCAATAACACAATCAGCCCCTCCAAATGAACTATTAGAGTAGCTTGTCCATTTTGGCTCTCCAATAAAAGTTAGAGTATCTCCCGCATTTACATGAAGGAATGTAAGCGTTTCTCCTCCTTTATAGGGTATTAAATTTTTATCTGATTGAAGAATATTTGCATACTGTACAGTAGTGCCATCGCATCCTTTATCTTTAGAGCAACTTATAAAAACCAAGGAAGCAATAGCAATTAAAACATAAGTAGTATTAATTATTAGTTTTTTCTTCATCTCACCATTATCAGTTTAACAAATATTAAAAAAATATTCATGCAAAAGCATTTTTATTTTGAAAATACCATCATAAAATACTCTACAATTCAACTCCATCAAGAAAGAGGAACAACCAACAAACAATCTCTCAGTTTCTCTTATGCTTCCACCTTCTATGACTCCAAAGCCACAACTCAGGTTGTTTAATGATTTGTTTCTCCAAAGCTTTGGTATGCATTTCGGTAATTTCAAATTCTGCTGTTTTATTGGGTTCTTCGCACATCATCCAAAATTTCACATCATAATAACCTCGCTTGGTTCTATAGGCTTCACCGAAAACAATGGGATAATTAAATCTTTTAGCGAGTTTCTCAACTCCTAGAAACACTGGTGTGTCTTGGTTCAAGAAATTCATCCAATGGCAATTTGTTGAACTTGGTGTTTGGTCGGCAATAAAGGTTATGGCTGAAGGAATATTTTTCCTAGCTATCATCTCACGCAGCGAATTATTCATAGCCATGGGATATACACCAAATCGAGTACGAATATGATACATAAACCAATCGAACCACTTGCTGCTTAATGGATGATAAAGGACATCCACTTGGCTTGAATTTTGCTGTAATGCCTGTCCAGCCCACTCCCAATTGGCAGCATGTCCGCAAACCAATATAAAAGGTTGATTCTTCTTATTTAATGCATGAATGATTTCTAAACCTTCTTGCTTCAAGTGTTTATTATAAAAGGATTTCCGAACACTTGCCATTTTTATGGTTTCGATAGTCACATCAAACAAATTTCGATAAAATGCCCAAGCTGTTTTTTCAATCCATTCCTCCGATTTATCTGGAAATGAATTGCGAAGGTTCTCAAATACCACCTTCTTGCGATAACCAAAAACATGGTAAATCAAAAACCTCACGAAATCAGAAATACAAAACAGCACCCACATAGGCAGCAGAGACAATAGAAACAAGGGGGCTGTAATTATGATATAATACCAACGAAACTTAGGCATATCGATTATTTTTTGGGTAGCAATATAATTCCAAAACACTTTGTTGAAATATTTTATCTATAAAAAACAAATGGACTTCTATTTTAGCGGCATGAGAATACTGATATTTTTGGCGGCAATTTTAGTGGGCAATATCGCCTTGGCTCAGAAATTATACCCTTTTGAAAAGAAAGACAAATGGGGCTATATGAACCAAGAAGGAACCATAGTGATTAACCCAATTTACGACTATGCGGATGATTTTAATGAGGGTTATGCTGTGGTGGCTTTGGGCAATTTACCCTGCTTGATTGATGCCAATCAAAAAAGATACATAGATACGGGGATGTACCAATACATTGGAAAATACTCTGAAGGATTATGCTCGGTGATGGATTATAAATTCAAACGTTACTATGTGAACTTGAAGGCCGAAAAAGTAATCACACTTGACAAAGAAATTTATGACGCAGGTGCATTCAACAGTAGATTAGCCAAAGTGAGCAAAAAGGTTGATGAAGTGGAGAAAAAATTTGGGGTTGATATTACCAATATGGGCTTCAAATTTGCCTATATCAATAATAAAGGCGAATACCAATGCGAGTTTAAGTATGATGATGCAGAAGACTTGAATGAAGGAACAGCTAGGGTGAAAGTAGGCAAAAAATTTGGTTTGATAAATGCACAATGCAAGGAAATAGTAATCCCAACTTATGGCAGTATTACCGAATTTAATGAAGATTTAGCCGCTGTTGAGTTAGATGGCAAATATGGCTATATCAACAAACAAGGAGAAGAAGCAATTAAACCACAATTTGAGTTCGCAGCCTTGTTTAGCGAAGGATTAGCCGGATATTCTGAAAAAGACAAATGGGGTTTCATTGACAAGTCAGGAAAAGTTATTATTCCCGCCCTGTATGATGGCGTAAAACCATTTGGGGAAGGCATGGCAGCCATGCAACAAATGGGCAAGTGGGGCTTTATAGACAAAACAGGTAAATTGATGATGAACCCTTTTTATGAAAATGTTGGGTATTATAATGATGGCGTTTGCCCGGTTCAAAACAAAGGCAAATGGGGCACCATAAATAAAGAAGGACGTATTGTTGCTCCTTTTGATTTTGAATTTATTGGAAACTATGAAGATGGTATCGCTGAAGTGATTTTCAGAGACATTAACCTATACCTTGATCTTAGAGGAAATTTACTTCCTCGTTTGAAATAGCAACATTTTCATGGCTATACCTGCAAACAAGGATCAACTAATATTTGCTATTCAGCATGACTACAAAAAGTTGGATGCAGAACTCCAATCTATACCAATAGAGTTTAGTCATTTAAAAGAACTTGAGGCTCATACTAAAAACCAACTCATGAGTGTTCATAATCTCGTGGCATACTTGGTTGGTTGGGGACAATTGGTGATAAAATGGAATGAAAGAAGATCGGCAAACTTACTTGTTGATTTTCCTGAAACAGGCTATAAATGGAACGAATTAGGACTGCTCGCTCAAAAATTTTATGAAGACTACAAAGACGAGGATTTTGTTTCAATGCAAAACAATTTGTGTTCAACAGTAAACAGTTTGCTCGAAATAGTTGATGGTAAAAGTAATCATGAACTATATGAAATTCCATGGTACGAAGGCTATACGCTTGGTAGAATGATTCAACTCAATACCTCTTCCGCATATAAAAATGCCCATGCGAGGATTAGAAAATGGAAGAAATCAAAACAATTGAAATAGTCAAACCTACCTATTGAAATCATTTCATCTAGCTTATATTTGTTTAAATAACTCAAAAATGATTAGGTCCATTATCACAAATATTATCCTTCTATTTTTATGCAATGCTGCCATAGCACAATATAAAATCGAGCTGCTTGATAGCAATACCTTTAAATTAGGTGATGGAGTAGTATTAAGTAAAACCTCTTTTCGCGGGCTCAGTGTGGTGGATGATCAAACCATTTGGGTGAGCGGAAGCAAAGGAACTTTTGCTAAAAGCCTTGATGGTGGCAAGACATTCGAATTCACGCAGATTAAGGGCTATGAGAAATCCGACTTCAGAGATATTGAAGCTTTTGACGATAAAAGGGCAATCATGATGTCATCGGGCACACCTGCTTATATTTTAAAAACCATTGATGGTGGACAAACATGGAAAGAGGTTTACAAAAACCTTAATACAGCCTATTTCTTAGATGCCATGGATTTTTGGGATGAGAAAAGAGGTATCTTGGTGGGCGACCCTATACATGGGCATTTTGTGTTGTTACAAACCAAAGATGCAGGTGAAACCTGGCAAGAATTGGATACCAACCATACATCAAAAGCCATGGAAGGAGAAGCCGTATTTGCTGCCAGTGGTACTAGTTTGAGATGTATAGGAAGTTATGGAAAAGTTGCATTTGTTACTGGAGGAAAATATTCAAGAGTAACTGGAGTTGATTTAAGTAGAAAATATATTCATTGGAAATCATTTCAAACTAATATTAACCAAGGCGAAGCCTCTCAAGGAGCATTTTCATTTGCTAACAACAAGTCTGCTGAAATTATTGTTGGTGGAGATTATAAAATTGACACTTTGGTTCAACACAATTCATGTATCAAATATCTTCCACCATCAATATCAGATGAAACATTTGATAAAAATAAGGATGATGTAAAAGGATATCGCTCATGTGTGGAAGCAATTAACCTTAATTCATTTGTCGCGTGCGGCACTTCAGGCGTTGATACATACCAAAACAAAATTTGGAATAACATATCAAATCAATCCTATAACGTGGTCAGAAAAGCTAAAAAAGGCAATGCTGTATTTTTAGCAGGGGGCAAAGGCAGAATAGGTCGATTGGTCTATTAGTTTTATTTCAAGCTTACACCCAATTTTTCACCCAGTTCAAGCAAGTCTTTTTCAACCAAATCATTTAATGGAATACCATTTTTTTCTCTTTCTGCTTGCATCCAAAACTCGGGCTCTCCAGGTATAATTACTTTTTGTTTTGCGTCAATTCGTTCCGCATTTTTAAAAGCATCAATCCAATTATCAATATGCGATTTAAAATCCTCTGCAGGTCTGAATGCATCAATACGCATTGCCCCAACAAAATGTCCTATTCCCTTTCCAGGCAAGTTTTCAAGTGGATTTAAAAAGGCTACAAATGGCGGTACCCAAGGTCCATAATTTGCACCTGATAATACCGAAGTCATTATATCTACAATAGAAGCCAAGGCATAACCTTTATGCCCTCCTAAAGGCAACAAAGAGCCTCCTTTTTTCAACTCATTCGCATCCACACTTTCCGCACCTTCTTTGGTTTGCACCCATCCTTTGGGTATTTCTTTTCCGGAGCGTTGGGCAATTTCTAATTTTCCATTTGCAGCTGCTGAGGTGGCCATATCTGCCACAATAGGAAGGTGTTTACCCGTAGGAAAAACCATACAAATGGGATTGGTTCCCAACATTCTTTGCTTTGAGTGCGTAGGTGCTACCAATGGACTGGCATTGGTCATGGCCACTCCTATCATATCATTTGGCAAGGCTTTCATGGCATGATAGGCCGCTATACCAAAGTGATTGCTATTTTGTATGGCTACCCAACCTGTTCCTAATTGCTTGGCTTTTTCTATTGCAATATCCATAGCATGTGGAGCCACTACCAAACCCAAACCTTGATCAGCATCAACTGTTGCGGTGGATGGCGTTTGATGAATGATTTTCCAATTAGCTTTCATATTGGCTCTACCAGCTTCATGCAAACGCACATACCCTGATAATCTGGCAACACCATGCGAATCAATGCCTCGCATATCAGCGCTTAACAGCACATCAGCAGCTTGAATGGCATCATGCGGGGGCATTCCACATTTGATAAAAACTTCTTTGGTGAAAGTATGGAGTTGTATTAAAGTATAGTTATTCATTGAATTCGTTGGGGCGAATAAACATACGCCCATTTTTTTGATTTAAAAATTCGAATTACGTAATTATTGATAATGTTTAGTGAAAGAATTTATCGTCTTTCCAATTTTTAGGATTATTAATTATATAATTTGAAATTCTCTGATACGAATCGCCATCGCGAATGATATGTTCATAGTAATTACGCTGCCAAACATTTGAAATATCGGTATTTGAATGAAACCACTTTGTAACTCCGATTTTATAACCTCGAATTATCGAACCAATGGTTTTTGATGGTGATTTGAATTCATTCCGTAGGGGCGAATCAACATTAGACTTCTCAATGTTTGCAATATCTGAGGGTGAATGTTGATTCACCCCTACATCATCGGTTGTTATTTCAATAATACCATGCACATGATTAGGCATAATAATATGTTCATGCAAAACCACATTTTTGAAATGCTTAGGTATTTCAAACCAACACTCATTCGCAATTTTCCCCGCTTCACTTAAAATTATATTATCACCCACGATTTCACCAAAGAAACATTCCTTATTTTGACAACAAATGGTAACAAAATAAAGTCCTGCTTTCGAATAATCATATCCAACCAATCGAATTGATTTACGATGTCTTGAATCGATCGACATTAAATAGAAAATGTTATGTTTGTTAAAATTTGAGGGCGAATGTTAATTCGCCCATACTTGGCTTCTTTTCCATTTGGGCTAATATTGATTCGCTTTTAAAATGCTTCTTCATCAGTTGGGCGAATGTTTATTCGCCCCTACTAGGCTTCCTTCATAAAATCATATTCGTAACTTGTAGGTGGAACGAATGTTTCTTTTATGGTTCTGGTGCTAACCCAACGCATTAAATTTTGCATAGCACCTGCTTTGTCATTGGTTCCACTTCCTCTGGCTCCGCCAAATGGTTGTTGGCCAACTACAGCACCTGTGCATTTATCATTAATATAAAAATTACCTGCAGCATTACGTAATTTCCATGTTGCCAATTCTATCGCGTATCTGTCTTGAGCTATCACAGCACCTGTCAATGCATATTCAGAAGTTGTATTTACAATATCCAAAGTCTCTTCAAACTTATCTTCATCATATACATATACTGTTAAAACGGGACCAAACAACTCCTCACACATAGTAGTGTATTTAGGGTTCGAAGTAACAATTACTGTTGGCTCAACAAACCAACCTTTTGATTTATCATAACCCCCTCCTACTATAATTTCTGCTTCGCTATCTTGTTTAGCTGCATCAATGTATTTAGCCAATTTGTCAAATGATTTCTCATCAATTACTGCATTGATAAAGTTTCTAAAATCCTCTGTTGGTCCCATACTGAAAGTCTTGATGGTTTTCACCATTTTCTCTTTCACTTCAGGCCATAAATTACTGGGAATATACACACGACTAGCGGCTGAACATTTTTGCCCTTGGTATTCAAAAGCTCCACGAACAATAGCGGTTATGCTTTCATCCACTAAAGCTGTTCTGTGAAGTATAATAAAATCTTTACCACCAGTTTCTCCTACAATACGTGGGTAGGTTTTAAATTTATGTATATTGTTTCCAATGGTTTTCCAAATATCTTGGAAAACACCCGTGCTACCTGTAAAGTGAATACCAGCAAAATCAGGGTGGTTAAAAATAACCTCACCAGCCACTGGTCCACTTGGATAAATCAAATTGATTACGCCATCAGGAACACCCGCCTTTTTGAAAATTTCCATCAATACATTGGCACTATAAACTTGCGTATTTGATGGTTTCCAAACCACCACATTACCCATCATGGCTGCACTTGTTGGCAAATTTCCAGCTATGGCTGTAAAATTGAAAGGCGTTAATGCATATACAAATCCTTCAAGCGGTCTGTATTCCAAACGATTCCAAACTCCTTTGGCCGATTGTGGTTGGTCAGCATAAATCTGACTCATAAAATGAACATTGAAACGCAAAAAATCTATTATCTCACATGCACTGTCAATCTCTGCTTGGAAAGCATTTTTTGATTGACCTAACATGGTGGCTGCATTCAATTTGGCACGGTATGGACCTGCAATTAATTCAGCCGCCCTTAAAAATATTGCAGCTCTTTGCTCCCACGTTAAAGCTTCCCATTGAGGTTTAGCAGCTAAAGCCGCATCAATTGCTTGGTTAACATGACTCGCATCGCTCACATGGAAACGACCCAATAAATGCTGGTGATCGTGTGGTGGACGAAGTTCGGCCGTTTTATCACTTCGTACTTCATTGGCACCAATATACATAGGAATATCTAAAACCTTTGAACGAGCTTCTTGCAGAGCGTCTTTAAGGTCTTTACGTTCTTTGCTACCAGGAGCATAGTTTAAAATGGGTTCATTAACTGGAGAAGGTACTTTGAAAAATCCGTTCATAATTGTAAGATTAGTAGTTTGTTTTTTTATGGCAAATTAAGTCGATTTTTATGATATTCAAACGAACACTTAAGGCTATTATTTATCAGTAAAACATAAAAAGAGCTCACGAATATTCGTCAGCTCTTTTTATGTTTGTATTCGAATATATCTATTTATGTAGTTTACTGTTTTTTCTACTATATAAAAAGTAAATAGCTAGACCCACTGCCATCCAAACCATTGCTACTGTTAAGGTTTGTGCATCAAGTGCTACAATCATACCGCAACAAATAATAATACCCAAAATTGGAACCAATGGAACTAATGGAGTTTTGAATGGTCTTACAAGCTCTGGAGATTTTCTGCGTAAAATCAAAACACCTAAACTCACCAAAACAAAGGCAAATAAAGTACCGAATGAGGTTAAATCACCTGCTACACTGCCTGGAATAAAGGCGGCAAACAAACCAACAAAAACAAAAAGAATCCAATTAGCCTTGTAAGGTGTTTTATATTTAGGGTGCAATTCACCAAATGCTTTGGGTATCAATCCATCATTACTCATACTGTAAAACACTCGACTTTGACCCATTAACATCACCAAAATAACAGATGAAAATCCAGCCAAAATGGCTACAGTAACGCTAGTTCCTAACCACTCGTAACCCTTCATATAGGTTTGAATAGCATAAGCCACCGAAGCTTCTTTTCCTGCAGTTTTAAATTCCGACCAATTGGCCACACCTGTTAAAACATGACCAAATAAAATATATAGAATGGTACAAACAACTAATGAACCCAAAATACCAATAGGCATATCGCGCTTAGGATTTTTAGCTTCTTGTGCTGCGGTACTAACTGCATCAAAACCGATGAAAGCAAAGAAAACAATTCCAGCACCTCCTAAAACTCCTCCCCATCCATGTTTAAAGAATCCTTCATGCCCAACAGTGTTATCTGGAATCATGTATGGGGTATAATTAATAGGGTTGATGAATTGCCAACCAATAGCAATAAATAATAGAACTATGGCTACTTTCACAAAAACGATAATGGCATTCACCGTTGCCGATTCTTGGGTACCTTTGATTAATAAAAGAGTTAGTAAGAAAAGAATGACAAGGGCAGGTGCATTCACAAAGCCATGGGTTATTTCAACCAAACTACCTAGATTTGATGGTAGTCTTTCAAATTGTTCATCGCTTAAAAGCAGAGCACCATTTTTGGCAGCTTTCACAAAATCAGGATTAAACAAGGCTATTTGATCAATATTGACTTGACCAACTACTTTTTTCAAGCTCTCAAAGGGTGAATGACACCATTCATAAGGTATGGCTCCACCCAAAAGATTATTTAAATATTCACTCCAGGCAATGGAAACCGTTGCTGCACCTAGGGCGTATTCCATAACCAATGCCCAACCAATAATCCAAGCTACCACTTCACCCATGGTTACATAAGAATATGCATAAGCACTGCCTGAGATGGGTATCATGGCTGCGAACTCTGCATAGCATAAGCCTGCAAACGCACAACCAACGGCTGCTATAACAAATGATAATGTTACGGCCGCACCTGAGGCTTCGGCTGAAGCAGCTGCTGTTCTAACAAATAAACCGGCACCAATAATGGCACCAATTCCTAAAGCTACTAAATTAACTGCCGTCAGCGTGCGCTTTAAACCCTTCTCAGAGTCTGCAGCATGAGCAAGCATGTCGTGTAAAGATTTTTTTCTAAATAAACTCATGGTATAGTAATAATTCTTAGTCGCAAAATAAGATTATTTCACATCTGACAAAATTTGTTTTATCTATTCATGTGAAATACATTTTGTGAGTCAAGCCACAAGTCAATACAGATTCTCTATTTGGTCTCCATAACAATGAAAGGCACAATCATTTCCTCCATACTAATTCCACCATGTTGAAATGAATTGTTATACATATTTACATGGTAATTATAGTTGTTTGGGTAAGCCATAAAATCATCACCCATTGCAAATACATAGCTAGTGCTTACGTTTTGCTTTGGAAGAAAAGCGTCAGATGGATTTTTAATGCTAAACAATTCTGAATCTTTATAACTAAGGTTACGTCCTTGTTTATATCTTAGGTTGGTGCTAGTACTTCTGTCACCGACAATTTTCACTGCATTCTTCACCCTAATTGAGCCGTGATCCGTTGTAATGATAATACGTGCGTCTTTTGAAGCTATACGTTTAATTGCATCAAACAAAGGAGAATGGTCGAACCAAGAAGCGGTAATACTTCTGTATGCTGCTTCATCCTCAGCCAATTCCTTCATTACATTCATTTCAGTTCTCGCGTGGCTAAGCATATCTACAAAATTGTAAACTATTGCATTTAGTTTATTGCTGAACAAATTAGGAATTTTGTCAACCAAGTCTTTACCTGCATTTAGGTTGGTGATTTTATTATAAGAAAACTTACCATTGAATCCTAGGCGCTGCAAATTACGACCTAACAAATCTTCTTCATGTATATTTTTACCTTCTTCGTCTTCTTCATTCACCCATAAATTAGGGTAAATTTTCTCTATTTCGCTTGGCAACATCCCTGCAAAAAAACTATTACGTGCATAATGCGTAGTAGTAGGTAAAATGGTCATATAGGCTTCGTCACTCACCAAATTGAAATGTTCACTAAGTGGCTGCTGCACTATTTTCCATTGATCATACCTGAAATTATCAATCATGATAACAAAAGTAGGTTTATCGTCTTTGAGGTATGCACTTAATTTTTTATTAAGCACCGTGTGGCTCATCAGAGGAGTTTGATCACTTGGTTTCTTCAAAAAGTTAACAAAATTTTTAGCTACCCACTTACACCATTCGTTAGTTGCTTCCTTCTTTTGCATTGCTAATATCTCTTCCATACCAGTATCTCCACTCTTGGCTAATTCCAATTCCCAAAAAACCAATTTTTTGTATAAAGCAAACCATTCATCAAAAGTCCTAACATCATTCAACTCCATTCCAATTTGTCTAAAATCTTGCTGGTAGTTTTGCGCTGTTTTTTCAGTAACCAATTGCTTACTATCAAAAATTCGTTTTAATGAAAGCAATATCTGACTCGAGTTAACTGGCTTTATTAAATAATCAGCAATTTGATTACCAATGGCATCTTCCATCAAGTTTTCTTCCTCACTTTTGGTTATCATCACCACTGGAGTTTCAGCTTGAATCATTTTAATTTGTGCCAAGGCTTCAAGTCCACTTATGCCCGGCATATTTTCATCTAAAAAAATAACATCATAGCGTTTTAGTTTAGCTGATTCAACAGCATCTACACCGCTGGTAACAGTTTCTACATCAAAGCCTTTATTGCGTAAATAAATGATATGAGGCTTTAAAAATTCTATTTCATCGTCAGCCCAAAGGATTATTGGATTTGGCATGTATTTGTTTTATAAGTTTAATGCAAAGATTATAAAGATTGCTTGATAAGCAAATGAATTATATAAACGGAAAAGTTAATTGAAAATTACTAGATAACCAGAAGATATTCCGAACAGCTTCACTAGCAGAATTCTATATTTTGTATGTTTGAAACAACCTAATCCTTTAAGGCCTTTTTATATACCTCGAGACAACGTTTACGTGCAAAATCATGTTGGACAATAGGTTTAGTATAGTATAAACTAAAAACTTCTGGAACCCACTTTTTAATATACTTCAATTCTTTATCAAACTTCTCGGTTTGCAATTGAGGATTAAAAACCCTAAAATATGGTGCTGCGTCTGTACCAGATCCAGCGGCCCATTGCCAACCACCATTATTTGCACTTAAATCAAAGTCGAGTAATTTTTTAGCAAAGTAGGCTTCTCCCCATCGCCAATCAATCAACAAATGCTTTGTAAGAAAACTTGCTACTATCATCCTAACCCTATTATGCATGAAACCTGTTTCATTCAATTCTCTCATGCCAGCATCTATAATTGGATAACCCGTTTTACCCTCACACCAAGCTATAAAATCAGATTCATCATTTCTCCATTCAATTCTATCATAATTTGGACGAAAGGACGATTGTGCTACATGTGGAAAATGAAACAAAATCATCATATAAAAATCCCTCCAAATAAGTTCATTTATCCATGTGTCGTTTACATTAAAAGCTTTCCTTGCTTTTTCTCTGATACTTATGGTTCCAAACCTAAAATGTACACCTAACATTGAAGTACCCTTTAATGCAGGAAAATCTCTATTTTGGGTGTAATTTTTAATCAATCCAAGGGTGGTCTCTTTATTAGGGAAAATAAAACAGGTAGATTCAAAACCAATTTCTTCTAAACTTAGTAATTTTTGAAATGATTCAACCCTTAGTAGCCTTTCAAAATACTTTTCAGTTGGATAGGATTTCAAATAAAAGTCTCTCAGTTTTGAGCGCCATTTTTTTGAGTATGGAGTGAATACAGTGTATGGTTTACCATCATCTTTTAACACCTCATTTTTCTCGAAAATACATTGGTCTTTATAAGTACTAAAGAGTAGTCTATTGCTTTCACAATATTCTTGAATTAATTTATCACGTTTTATTGCGTTAGGCTCAAAATCATGATTTATATAAACTGCCTTAATTGAATAAAACTCTAATAACTTCATCCAAACTCTTTTCACATCACCATACTCAACAATTAAATCAGAATGCATAGCATTTAACTCTGATTTCAATTTGGCCAATTGATGATGGATAAATTCCACCCTCTTGTCCTTTTTATCTTCAAGTTTATCTAAAATTTCTTTATCAAATATAAATATTGGCAAAACAGGATACTCTCCCTTCAAAGCATGGAATAAGCCTGCATTATCCTCTAATCTTAAATCTCTACGGAACCAAAATATGGCGATTTCTTGTTTCATTATTTAATAAATCTTTTAAAACCTATTTTGTTTTAATTAAAATCAATGTAAAACAAAAAACCCGTTCAACAAACATTGAACGGGCTTCGAATTATTATGCAATAATTATTTTTTGTTTCTTTCTTTCAATTTTTTGATACCGTAACCGATACCTGCTACTGCTAAAATTGAAAGGCCACCATCAACTGGCACATCAATAGGATCGTCTCCAAATCCTCCTCCTCCACCGCCTGGTTGAGCTTGAGCAGCAACTGCTAATAATAGCATGATTGATGCGCTTAGTAATTGTTTTGCTGTTTTCATAGACATTTATATTATGTTATTATTTAATAAATTTAACGGTATTGGTATAACCATTATCCATGTTACTCACTTTAACTAAATAAGCTCCACTGGTTAATTTTTCAATATCTAAAGATTTCTTGTTACCAATCATATCAACTGTCATTACTTCAACACCGGATACATTGTAAACAGTTACTACTGAATTTTTAAAATTTGCATTTAACACTTCTATATTTAAAACATCAGTTGCAGGGTTTGGATATACATTTAGACTAGCTTTTCTTCCTGCTAATACTGATTCTACAGAACTAGTTTTATTAACAAAAATCAATTCTAATCTACCATCTAAAGTCGACTCTGGTTTAGAATCAATGTTAAATGAATAATTATCATTTACACGCAAATCAGTAATGGTATTGTTATAATTATCTTTTAGGTAGACATTAATATCATTGTCAAATGACTGAACCTGATTGAACTTAATAGTGTAATTTCCTTCACCTGAAACCCAAGCTGCTAAAGGAACTACTTTAGCATTCATGCTTTTTAGTTCCAAATAGTTAACCATACTATATTTATCAGCACCAAAATATGAACTGATATTTACATTTGGATTCATCAAAGGTTTTGCAACATCTTCCGTGTAGGTAAACTCATCTGATTTACCATCCATAAAACGAACAACCGCTTCATCACTTTCAGAATCATCTTTAATCAGACGCATTCTCAACGAGTTCCTCTCAGCAGCTTTAAACATATTAGAAGGGGTATTTGAAACTTTTACAGCCTCATCTATTGTTAATGCTGGACTTGCACCTGTAGTTTGAATAAAAAATGCTTGACTACTTCCTATGTAACGGGTAACTGAGTTTGTATTTGTAGTGCCATCAAATGATCCGTATGAATTTGTTGTAGGATTCCAAATCCAAACAGTATTTGAAACATTTGTTTTGGTCCAACCTGATGAGGCATTCCAATCGATTGGACTTGGAAAAGGATTACCTACCAAATTCCATCCATTTCCTAATAAAGGATTATATGTCACAGGAATATTTACAGGGGTAGGAGGGTATGTTCCAGTAACAGAAACGGTTGTTACGGTATTAGTTGTATTAAGGTTAGTAGAAGTTCTGTCCCCTCTTACAAATACACGATATCCTTTACCGTTAACCAAAGTAGTGTTTCCATCTATGGCTTCCCATTTTGCATTTATATTAGTACCACCATTAGTAGATGCTTCATTATATGAAACAGCAGATGGATTGGTAACATTTGCATCTACAGTTCCTGTAACACCTGTAATGATGATTCCTTTACCGGCAGTGCTACCTGCGTTATCTCTCCATTGAAGCGATGTACCATTCACAACTGGTGAAGATAGGAATCTCCATCTACGTCCATTTGCAGGAATAAATCTTTCAACTGTAATATTTCCAGTGATAGCAGAACCTGATGAAAGAGCAGCAATTCTAGCTGTAGAGGTTGAAGAAGATTTTAACGTTATTCCAGAACTTGCTAATGTAGCTGTACCTGATTGGGTAACTGCACCAGTTATAATAGCAGGAACACTAATTGTTTTTGTGCCAGCATTTGCAGCTAGGCCAAAACCTAAATTAGTAACTGAAAGACTAGATAAACTGCCACTAACTGTTTGATTTGCTGTAAATACCGAACCTGTTAGGTTTAAAGTACCAGAAGCACTAGATAAAGTGCCGTTTACCAAAACATTGCCTGATGCATTTAATATTCCAGAATTTAAGGTGTGAGTCTTTCCAGATTGCAAATTATAATGACGGCAATTAAGGCCATCTGTTAAAGTACCATTAAAAACAACTGCATCTAAAGAGGTTGATGGAGTAGGTGTAACTAATGCGTTAGTTGTTTGATTAGCTGTAGCCCATGCAGAACCAGTCCAATATATAGGAGTATAACAAAATGCTTGATTTGCTATTACTGCAGTTGTTCCAGTATTAGACACTACAGTCACACTGTTACCTGAACCATCGGAATAATTAAATCCTGCTGCAGGAGCAGCTGAGGTGTATTTCCAAGCAAATTTTGGCGGAACAGTGGTTGAATAAGCAACAGTATTTGTTAAAACTATTGTAAAACATTTTATCATAGAATTAGCTGGAATTGTCGTCCCAACACCCGATCCAACTGTTGTAATAATTTTTCTAAAGTAAGCAGCGGCTGTGGCTGTTTGCTGAGCAAAACTAGCCGTACTTCCTTGCTGACCTGCAACCAAACCACTAGAAGGAGTGGTAATGCTTAAGGTACCTCTGCGAGCCCATGCGGTATCTATCATAAATGCAATTGTACCTCCTCGAATCTCAAAAGAAGTAGAACCTGTATTATAAATATTTACATCAAATTGGTAGGTGGTTGAACTTGTCAACTGCTCATTTTCTAATCTCCACTCAAATGTCGGCAGCTGAGCGTATAACGTAGCCCCCAGGGACATCAATAAAGCGATTGTAGTAATAACTCTTTTCATATATAAATTCAGTTTGTTATTTTAGTTATGTAGCAAATATATTAATCTTTTCAAATTACAAAAGTTATTTTTCTGAAATTTCTAATAAAAATTAACAAGAAATTATAACTCATTCAAAATAAAAGCGATAATCATAAAAAAGCCCCCGCAATTGCAGGGGCTTTTAAACTTATTTTTCGTCAGTATCTGATGAATCATCATCATCCATCTCCTCATCCTCCTCAATTTCCTCCTCCTCTTCTTCGATTAAATCATCAACTAATTCTTCAGTATCATCAATAATTATCTCATTCACAATTAAACTTTCTGCGCCTTCTTGAACGCCCTCTTCATCCTCTTCTTCAACTCCTGGTATGTAATCGATGATGGCAACACTTGCTATTTCATCTTTACCACCAATATTTATCAATCGAACGCCTTGTGTAACACGACCTAAGACTCTTAAATCTTTTACACTTAATCTTATTGTGATACCACTCTTATTAATAATCATCACATCATTGGTATCATCCACTTCTTTAATGGCAACCAACTTACCTGTTTTTTCAGTAATATTCATGGCTCTTACACCTTTTCCACCTCTATTGGTAATGCGGTAATCTTCAACTTCACTTCTCTTACCCATTCCATTTTCAGTAACCACCAAAACATTGGTCAATTTAGGATCAGCAATGCTCACTAGGCCAATAACTTCATCCCCTTCGTCTAATCTAATAGCTCTAACTCCTGTGGCATTTCTACCCATCGGACGAACCTTACTTTCATTAAAACGAATGGCTTTTCCTTCACGGCTAGCAATAATAATTTCGCTTGTACCATTGGTCAATCTTGCCTCAACCAACTGATCTCCCTCTCTTACATTGATGGCATTGATACCATTTGCACGTGGACGGCTATAAGCCTCAAGCGTGGTTTTCTTAATGGTACCTTTCTGGGTAACCATAATGATATTCATTTGGTTAATATATTCTTCGTCAACTAAGGTTTTCACATTCAAAAACGCTTTCACCTTATCATCTGCCGGCATATTTACTAAGTTCTGAATGGCCCTTCCTTTTGATGTTTTCTCACCTTCAGGAATTTCAAATACACGAAGCCAGAAACACCTTCCTTGTTCAGTAAACAACATCAAATAATTATGGTTGGTTGCCATAAAAATATGCTCCACAAAATCTTCTTCACGCTTCGCAACTCCTCTACTTCCTCTACCGCCTCTTGATTGGGTGCGATACTCGCTCAATTGGGTACGTTTCATGTACCCTAAATGACTGATGGTTACTACCACTTCATCATCTGGAATCAAATCTTCCATACTCATTTCATTACCCACCATTTCAATCACACTTCTGCGCTCATCTCCATATTTATCTTTCATTTCGATAAGCTCATCTTTGATGATTTGCATACGAATGTTTTCATCAGCCAAAATCTCTCTTAAACGAGCCACAAATTTCATCAATTCGGTATATTCATCTTTAATCTTATCGCGCTCAAGACCAGTTAATCGTTGCAAACGCATGTCTAAAATGGCTTTTGCTTGAATTTCGCTAAGTTTAAAGTTTTCCATCAAACCTGTTCTTGCTTCGTCTGGGGTTCTTGAACCACGGATTAATGCAATTACTTGGTCTAAATGGTCTAATGCTATTAATAAACCTTCTAAAATATGGGCACGTTTTAATGCTTCTTCTAATTCATATTGTGTTCTGCGAACAACTACCTCATGACGATGGTCAACAAAATGACGAATTAAATCTTTTAAGTTTAAGGTCTCAGGGCGACCTTTAACCAAAGCCACATTATTAACACTGAAAGAAGTTTGAAGAGCCGTGTATTTAAACAATTTGTTTAATACCACATTTGGCACAGCTTCACGCTTGATATCGTATACAATACGCATACCATCTCTATCACTCTCATCACGCACTTCACTTATTCCTTCAATTACTTTTTCATTCACCAATTCGGCAGTACGCTCAATTAGTGATGATTTGTTAACTTGATAGGGAATTTCGTTTACTACAATTTGATTTTTTCCTGTTTTGCTAACCTCAAAATTAGTTTTGGCACGCATCACAATTCTACCACGACCCGTTTCAAAGGCATCTTTCACGCCTTCGTAACCATAGATTGTTCCTCCTGTAGGGAAATCTGGGGCTTTGATAAATTTCATCAATTCGGCAATCGTAATTTCTCTATTTTCAATAAAGGCAATGATACCATCCACACACTCTGAAAGGTTGTGAGGTGCCATGTTGGTAGCCATACCTACAGCAATACCCGAAGCACCATTCATCAACAAATTAGGCACTTTAGATGGCATTACACTTGGCTCTTGCAAGCTATCATCAAAATTCGGTCTAAAATCAACCGTATTTTTCTCTAAATCAACTAAAATTTCTTCTGCTATTTTACGCAAACGAGCTTCGGTATAACGCATCGCTGCTGGTGGATCTCCATCCACTGAACCAAAGTTTCCTTGCCCATCTACCAACATGTAGCGCATGTTCCAATGCTGTGCCATACGCACCATTGTGTCATAAACACTTGAATCGCCATGTGGGTGATACTTACCCAATACCTCACCCACAATACGCGCACTCTTCTTGTGAGCACGGTTTGATGCAAGGCCTAATTCCGTCATTCCATAAAGCACCCTGCGGTGAACAGGTTTCAATCCATCGCGCACATCTGGTAAAGCGCGGCTCACGATAACCGACATCGAATAATCAATGTAAGCGGTTTTCATTTCATCTTCAATGTTAATTTGAATTATTCTGTCTTCTGCCATAAATTTTTGTTGATACTTGATACTTGGCTTTTGTATGAATTTCTATACAAATCCAGCCAAAATCAAAATGCTCCGCAAGTTAACAAATTGTTAGCGGCTTTCAGAAGAAAATACCCACAAATTTTGAGCAATGTGGATAAGCAACAAATCAAAATTAAAACACTGATTTACAATTAAAAATACTGCAAAAAACACCTAAAATCTAAATTAAAAACGAGGGGCTTTTCTAAATCTGATAAAACACTAAGAAATCTATCACTCTTTTAGGTGACAAAAATACAAACTACTCAAACCTTGAAACCATACTATCCGCAATGGTTTTCCCAATAGACATGCTAGAAGTGGCAGCAGGGCTAGGTGCATTAAGAATATGTATGGCGTGCTTATCTTCAATGATTTTAAAATCATCAATTAATCCGCCTAATCGGTCGCAGGCTTGCGCCCTCACCCCTGATTCAGCTGGCAGTAAATCATCTTCTTTCACACCTGGAATCAACCTTTGCAAAGCCTTGGTGAACGCTGCTTTTGAGAATGAACGATAAAACTCGCCCATGCCTGTTTTCCAATACTTTATCATCACCTTTTGAAAGCCCGGCCAAGTAAGTGACTCCATCATCTCTTTCACATCTACATCGCTCATGTTGTAGCCTTCACGTTTAAAAGCAAAAACTGCATTTGGACCTGCCTCTACTCCCCCATCAATCATGCGGGTAAAATGTACCCCCAAAAAAGGGAAATTGGGGTCAGGAACAGGGTATATCAAATTTTTCACGAGGCTGCGCTTTTCTGGTTTCAGCACATAATATTCACCTCTGAAGGGTATAATGCGTGTATCGATGTTTTTATGGGTGTAGGCAGCCACTTTATCGCAGTATAAACCTGCACAATTAATGTATTGCTTGGTAATAAATGTTTTTTGAGGACTTACAATTTCACTAAAACCATTGTAATTGATAATATTTTCAACTTTATGGTTAGTAAAAATCTCACCACCCAATTGCTTAAAGAGTTCAGCTATTTTATAGCATACGCTTGTATAATCAATAATACCTGTGTATGGCACGCTTATGGCTCTTATTCCAGCCACATTGGGTTCGTAGTTCTTGATTTCGTCTTTCTCAATAATCTTTATCTTATCTAAACCATTCTCAAGTCCTCTGTTATATAACTTATCCAGTTCAGGTAATTCTTTTTCGTCTAATGCCACTATCAATTTGCCACACAAATCAAAAGGAATATTGTTTTCTTCACAAAACGCAATCAACATCTTGTAGCCATTGATACAATTCTGGGCCTTTAAACTACCCGGCTTGTAATAAATACCCGAGTGTATGACACCACTGTTATGACCTGTTTGGTGGGCTGCTAGTTCAGCTTCCTTTTCAACAATAGCTATTCGTAAATGTGGTTTTTGTTTTATTAATTGATAAGCAGAAGTCAAGCCCACAATGCCACCGCCAATAATGATGCAATCGTATGTTTTACTCATAAATCAAATGCAATTATCGGATAAAATCACAAGAGCTGCTGCTATAATTCGAGAATTAAACATGGTTTTTATCAGTTATACATACTATATCAATCCCATTAAAACGCCCTGCTAATGCCCATCATCCACCTGAATTTGAAATTATCTCCATCCACATAAGGGGCATTGCTTAAATACATAGGCATATCAAAACGAATGGTCAAGGGTTTAATATCATCTAACTTACCCCATCTCTTTATGGTTAACGCAGCACCTAACCCACTACTTGCCATAAGCGGTGTGGTAAAGGCTTTGCCTGTACTTTGCAAGTCAGCAATAAAACTGCTATTGCTTTGCAAAATACCTGCATCTGCAAACAAATAGGTATCCATGTGGAAGGGTCTGAAAATGCCTTTAGCTGGAATTGGGAAAAACTGATCGAAATCCATTTCTAAGTTTACACTTGCCCCTGAGTTTCCTCTGTATGCTAAATATTGATTAGTTCCATCAATTACAGGAACAAGGTAGCCAGCATAGCCTCTAATGTTCAATCCACCTTGTGAGTGAAAATGATTGCTGCTGCTGCCATAGCTGAACCAATCAGCAGGGATAATACCTGCAGCTCTGCTAAATTTGCTTTCAACCATTTCTTCTGCATTGCCACCTGCCAAATACAATTGAGATTCAGGTGCTGCATTGGTTCCAGTCATGTATTGTGCAAACAACCTTGTTCTAAATTCAAGTTTGCCTAAGTCTTTGTGATGCAAAATTTGAGCATATAAACTGGTGTAATCAAATGTTGAATACAATGCGGTGCTGCGCAATCCAATCATAGCCGAACCATTACCTGCTTTGCAATCATACCTATGTTCAAACTCTGCATTAATGGTATTGTTCCAACCATCGAATGCCGAAAGATTAGGCAACAAAAGTGTATTCTCTATGTTGATGTTTTGGTAGGCTGGCAGGTAATACAATGCTAACCTGCGCATGCTTTTAGCAAAGATTCTAAAGGTGTTGTTATATGATGTTTTCTCAATACCAATTTTGTTTAATAGCAATCCATCAAGCAAGCGTGATTGCAATTGCACATCCGTAAATTTTGCAATTCTATGTTGGTATGAAAATGCATAGGAAGCTGGATAAATGGCTTTGTCTTTGTAATTATCAAAATCAGGATTTGAAAGAATACCTGAATTATACCAAGCTGTAAATCTAAACAGATGTTTTTGGTTCATGTAATTGCCATTAAAATGCAAACCCATTTTCAAACCATCATAATTATTAAACCACACATCTGGTCTCCATTTTAAGATATAATGTTTTCTATCTAATGGATTTTTAAGCTGATGATCGAAAGTAAACAGCACTGGGCATTTTAGGCTATTGTCTAGTAAATTCACATCCGCTAAACGATAGCTAGGGTCTATCACAATGTCTTTAATTTTTGCATTGGATGGCAAATACACTTTGGCAGTATAAGTTTGATTTAGCAAACTCCAACCTTTCCATGTTGGTAAAACTGTTCCATCAAATTTCTTAGCGTAATAGGTATTTGGAATTAAAAATTTGAATGCAGAGTCTTTAGTTTTAATGGTAAAATCCAAAGGCATTTGCATCTCGCCTTTTCTTTTAAAAGTAATGTTATAAGTTTGGTAAGAGCCATGTGGAGGGTTTAACAATATGGCTTCATACTTGGCCTTTTTCACACATTCCAAACTATAATCAATGGTCTTGGTGGTTTCAACCCATTGGTCAAAAAACCAGTTCAAATCGGTTTTGCTGTATTGAATGATACTTGCCCTAAAATCCTCATAATAAGGATGAGCAATTTTCCATTGATTAAAATAATGTTGCATGGCTCCCAAAAACATTTCATCACCTAACACATATTGCAAGTTGTAAAGCATGGTAGCCGTTTTATAATACACATGTCCATAGCCTCCACCATGACCCAATGCTCCACCAAAATCATCACTGTGGGTATTTAGTTGAGGGTCGTCATTGTTGATGGCATCGCGGATATAACCCAAATAATTGGTTTGTTCGCGTTGTGCCAAAGGACGAGAATATTTATTGATATATTTACTTTTGCTGCGCACCTTAGGTTCTTCACCTGTCAATCTGCTCATGCTCCAATGGGTTAAGAATTGGGTAAAACCCTCGTCCAAACTAGCTCGATAAGTTTCGTTGTTACCCACCATACCAAAGAACCAATTATGTCCCACCTCATGGGCCAACAATCCATAGTATCCTGGACTGCTTCCACCATCAAGGGTTAGCATTGGGTATTCCATACCATCGCGGGCATCGGCAACTATCATTTTTGGATAAGCATAAACACCAATATCTCTGCTGTACACATCAATCACCTTAGCAGTAAATGCTGCTGCATCTTGCCAACCTCTGGCATGTGGCTCTTGAGCTAAAGACACACATTTTATCTTACGATTATTGTCTTGTGGCAAGGTCAATTCCACTTCGCCCATTCTAAAAGTAGGGTCGGCTACCCAAGCAAAATCATGCACATTATCTGCATGAAACTTCCAGGTTTTAAAAGTACCATTGGCTTCTATTATTGTGCTTGGTTTTTCGTCCCAAGCTTTGTCTTTAAAATTACTTACATCCAATTTTGCTCTTAAATCATCAGGCAATACCTCTGCCTTATTTTGCAATTCACCCGTAGCATCCAACACATAGTTGTTTGGCAAACTCAATTCTACATCATAGCTACCAAAATCGCCATAAAACTCCTTGCCCAAATGTTGGTCGGTTTCCCAGCCAAATTTTCTATCATACACACAAATTCTAGGATACCAATGCACCCCATCATATTGTTTATTACCCCAATTGTCTTTGAACATTTTCATGCGTCTGCGTTGTGTGCCATCTGCATCAAAATAGGTTTTGAATTTTATCGCCAAAAGGATAGACGAATTGGGCATCAGCGGAGCTGGCAACATCACTTTCATGATGGTATTGTCTAAACTCAAACTAGCAGAAGTGCCATTCACCTTCACGCTTTCAACCTCTGTGCCTTTGCCTGCGGCTTCGTATTTGCCAAATTTTTGTTTGAAATTATTGGCCAAATTCAATTGCTCCAAGTACGAGCCTTTAACAAATGCATTTTGGTACAAATGGAAATACACAAAATACAAAGTATCGTTTGAGTTGTTATAATAAGTCAACTCCTCTGAGGCATCCACGATATCATCCTTATCTGAAACTTGGGCTTTGATTTTATAATGCACATCTTGTTGCCAATAACCTTCAAAAGGCTTGCGATTTTTCCAATAATACGCATTGTCTTTGCTGCGATACCAGTTCTCTTGTGCTGATAATTGTTGGGCAAAAACGAAAAGGGCTATGAGTGTAAAAATTCTTTTCATACGAGCAATAATATAATAAGCTGTGAAGTAAATAAAATTTTTTGAAAAATACCCTAATATCGTGGCATGATTACAAAACCGAAACCAGAAGAACATCTGCCATACTACACTCATTATATTGGACTTGTAAAAAGTGAGGATGTAATTGACGAATTATTAAAAGAGCAAATAAATACCTACGAACTGATAACTTCATTGGACGAAGAAACGCTGATGACACCCTACGAAGAAGGCAAATGGACCATTAAAGAAATCATTGCCCATTTGATAGACACTGAGCGAATTTTCAATTACCGAGCCATGCGTTTTGCCCGTTTTGACAGAACAGAACTGCCCGGTTTTAACCAAAATGATTATGTAAAACTGTCGAATGCCAATTTGAGAGACATTAACGATTTGATGCAAGAATATGCAGTGGTAAGAGCAAGCAGTATCCAATTGTATAGAAGTTTTAACGAAGCCATGCTGATGAACATAGGCAAATCCAATGGTGCTGAGGTTTCAGTAAGAGCCATTATATATATGACCCTTGGCCATGAGATTCACCACAGAAACGTGATTGAATCGAAGTATTTGGGGAGGTAGATAAAATAACTTTGACTTGCAGGCGAGGTCGCCTGCAAGGTCGAAATCAAATAGCATAGTATTTGGGTTGTTTGATCTTGACAAATGAAGTAATCATAATCCTTCAAACACCAGCGTTCATCTCATAATTCACTTCATGCCAACTTCCTTGCCAAATTAATTCTTAAATTTGGCCTAGCTAGTGCACGCCCAATGTCATTAAGTTAAGACTGTAAACATTTGAATATTAATAACTAAACAA
>JBBALJ010000011.1:6225-54968 GCA_040403075.1 Bacteroidia bacterium | reverse complement strand
GTTACTTTTAAATTTGATAGTAACGATATTTACAATATTTGCCAACTTACTAATTACTTACTTTATTTAAAACTCATTTTTTATAGTTATCTCCAACGTGATGTACCTGAGTTAAGGCTAAAACCGATTGTAATTCCTAAAGATAAAAAGCTATTAAATAAAACTCTTCGTAAACATTTTGATGATGTGCTTCAACATGATTTCGAAATGATTTTTAGTGAAACCATTTTGGATGAATTTGAATTTGAAGAGCGTTACTTGTCTGTTTTAAGTCAGAACGTGGAACAAATAAGCCATTTAAAATTTAGTGATTTAAATGCTGATATAATTGGAGCCATTTATAACACTTTAATTGATAACCAAGAACAACACGATAGAGGACAACATTTTACAAATACAAATGAGGTTGATATAGTAAATGCCTTTTGTATTAATAAAGATACTAATTTAATAATAGATACCGGATGTGGTGCAGGAACATTTTTAGTAAGGGCCTATTACTTTAAAAAGTACTTCAACCCTAAGTTAACACACGAACAATTGCTTGAGTGTTTGTGGGGAGTAGAAATAGCTGCTTTCCCAGCTTTTTTAGCAACCATGAATCTTTGCTTACAAAGTGTAAAAACTTTGGATAATTACCCAACTATTATTCAAAGCGATTTTAGTAAAGTAGAAAGCAAATCGCATTTTAATATGATGTTTTTGAATGCCAACAAATCTTTTAAAGTAAAAAAACTAGATGGCAAAAGAAAAGATGTTGAAATACCCATATTTGACACAGCAGTAGGAAACCCACCTTATATTAGGCAAGAACTAATTGGCAATAAAGAGCGTTGGAACGAATTGGCGTTAAAAGAATTTGGACTTAAAAAAATCAATCAGCAAAGCGATCTTTACGTTTATTATTTAATGCATACTGCGGCATTTTTAAAAGAGGGTGCTAGGCTTGGCTATGTGATTAGTAGTAGTTGGCTTGATGTAACTTTTGGTGGTGGATTTCAAAAGTTTTTACTCGACCATTTTAAAATTATTGCCATCATTGACCATCAACAAACACGTAGTTTTGATACTGCACTTGTTAATACTGTTGTTTTAATCATAGAAAAATGTAGCAATGAAAAGATTAGAAATAAAAACAATATCCGTTTTGTAAAAGTAAATACCGATTACGAAAAGCTTATTGGAAACTATAATGATAAAGACAGAATAGAAAAGGTTTATAAATGGGTTAACAGTATTGAATCAGCCAAGAAAGATATAAGTAATGCTGACAACTCCATATTTTTAATTAATCAGAAAGAATTAGAACAAGCTTCTACATTTAACGGAAAATACGAAAATGGTAATTGGGGTGCTAGGTATTTTAGGTCGCCAGATATTTTTAAAAGGCTAATTAAAGCAGGGCGTGGGAAGTTGTTTCCCTTACATCATTTTGTAGATATCAAAAGAGGCTTTACATCAGCTGCAAATGAATTTTTTTACGTCATTGATGAAACCTATAAAGCAAAACTATTAACCAAAAGTGAGTATAAACTTCAGTTTGGAATTGCGAATGATGCAGGTATAGAAACCCACAAAAAAATATGGGACAAATTTGGGTGGTATTATAGCGAAATGACCCAACAGCATTATATAATCGAGCGTTTTTACTCTAAACCACTTTTCAAAAATCAGAAAGATGCAAATACCTTAATCATTGACCTTGACTTATTAAAAAGCAGGGTAATTATTTGTACTGATGATAAAAACAAACTGAATAATTTTAACACTAAAATTTTAAGATATATAAATGATGCAGAAGCATTAGATATAAATAAAAGAGAATCTATAAAAGGAAGGAATATTTGGTATAATTTAAATCCATATGCTGTTGTTGGCGATTTTATTTTTCCTTCAAAAATATTTGAAGTATATGGATTATACGACAATAGAGAATCAAAAATTTATTGTGATAAGGTAAATTATGCAATTACAGTAAAAGATAAATTTAAAGAGCAATCTGACATATTGTTTCTATTAATGAATAGTATTTGTTTTCGATTTCTATTAGATTTATTTAGCCGCCAAATGGCTGGTAGTTTAAGTGATATTGATGTAAATGTAACGGAAAACACCTTAGTGCTACATCCAGATTTATTAAAGGGAAAGGAATTGCAAGAAATACTTAATTCATTGAAAGCAAGAGCACCTTTGCCTATTCAACAAGAAATATTACAAAAAGACAAACGCACGCTTGATATATTAATTTTTGAAGCACTAGGATTAACAGAAAAAGATGTTGACGAACTTTATTTTGAGGCTAAAGATTATGTAAACAGAAAAAAGAAAAAAACAGATAGCTTAACAACTAAAAAAACCAAAGGACAATTAAATCTAAAAGATGCTACAGAATTAATAAAAGAGCGTTTTTCTGAAATAAGAAAATATAAGTATTTATTAGAAGGTACTAAATGTAGGAAAATTGATATACCAGAATGGGATGCTAAATACCCAAAAGCAGGAGCTGGAACAGATAATTTATTTGGGCATTACGATACATACTTTAAACAAGGAAATAAGCAAATGAAACTCAGTTTTACCAGTTTACAGCAAATGGATTTATTTAGATTTTTGAATGAAACTTTAGAAATAAAAGGAATAAAACTTGATATACCTGAAGATCCAAAAGAATGTATAAGGCTTCACGAAGCACTGAAAGAAGATTTTAAAGAATTGCACAATCAAATAAAATCAATGCTAAAGTCACACAGAAGTAAAGCTAACTCAGTAAGTATTTACAGGGGGATTTTGTTAGGATAGGTTATGAATAAATTAATACAGTTGCATAAACAAGAGCTTACAAAACTTGAAAACAAGTTTGTTAAGGACATAAAAACCTACTTCAAGAATTACAAAGATTATGAGCCTGTAATTATTAAAAATATTACTGATTTGAACAAAATACCATATGAAAATGGCTTTTATGTAATACTAACTGATTACCCTCTAATTGGTAATAATTGCTCTTTTAAGCATAATGATTTAATAGCTATTTACAGAGGGCAATGCTCACAAGTAAGAAATAGAATAAACAGTCATTTGTTTAACGAAAATTACAAAAAAAATCATAATGGAAAGTCTGTTAATTATACTGTTTGTCTAAAAATTGATGAAAAAGATAAAGGAGGTATAAATATAGATAAAGACTCGTATTCTAATTACAATTGGATGGTTGTTATCCATAAAATGAAAGATAGTAATAAATTAATAAGAGAATATGCTGAGAAAGCATTTGATGAATTATACGAAAAACCAATTTGTAGTAGAGAAAAGAAACCAAAGATGAAAAATTAGGAAATATTGTTTTGTCTATAGGATGTTAATATTGCCCCAATTAGCGTTCTTCACCAACAAACAGAACAATCTAATACCACTGACTTTTTCCTATATTCAACACCTACATGGTAATTACCCAAATCCTTTCTTTCAAAGATAGTAGGCATATAAACAAGCCTTCTTTGTAAACTTTCTTTATGCCCTTTGCTAAACAGCCCTTCTTGTAGTAATTTCCCTTTCAATAATTGCATTCAAATGGGAAACAAATACACGTTATTAAAGATTTATTTTATGAATAGATTTATTGCGGGAATGCTTATTCTCATTGTATCTATAGGCTATTTGCAAGCTCAAAACAAATTGGCACCTGCCATCAAATACATGCTTACGCATCCGCTCAATTCTGAGACTGAAGCAACCTATCCTTCCTTGTTTAAAATACAAGAAGTGAATGGTTATTATGAAAAAACGGGGAACTACCAGAAAGGTTATGTTTTGGTGGTTTATACAAAGAAGCCCGAAATATTCAATACAAAAGGAATTGTAGTACAAAGTGTATTGCCCAAATTTGTTACCGCTTGGTTTCCTTCATTATCGTTAGCAGAAGAGCTATCTAGAAATAAAGAGATTCAGTATATAGATGCGCCTAGAATAGTAATGCCCAATAATGATATAAGCGTGGCCACCAGTGGAGCAGCGCTTTTGCATTCAGGCAATTTGAATAATACGGCCTACAAAGGCGACAATGTATTGGTGGGTGTTTTTGATACAGGTATTGATTGGGACCATCCCGATTTTAGAAATGCAAGCAATCAAGCCCAAAGTCGTATACTAAGAATTTGGGACCAAACCATCACACCTATTGCTGGTGAAGCCTCTCCATTAGGTTTTAATTATGGAGTTGAATACACACAAACACATATTAACAATGAGATAGATGGCACACCTGCGGGTTATGTAAGAGAGAATGATATCAATGGACATGGTACACACGTAGCAGGAACAGCAGCAGGAAATGGTGCTGCATTGGCTTCTGGAAAGTATAAAGGAGTAGCTCCGAATGCGGATATCATTATTGTAAAAGGTGGTAATGGTAGTTTTTCAAGCACCAATGAAATTAATGGACTTACCTATTTTAAAAATGTGGCTACAGCATTAGGTAAACCAATTGTGGTGAACATGAGTATTGGTGGTCAGTTTGGTGCCCATGATGGAACCAATGCTGATGAGGTAGCAGTGGATAATTTTTGTACTTCAGCTTCGGGAAGAGCAGTTGTGATTGCTGCAGGAAATGACAATGGCTCATTAATACATCGTCAGGTGTTATTGGCTGCTAATGGTTCAGGAAGCATCACATTGAATGTGCCCACAGCAGCTTCAAGTTCGTCAACCGATGTGTTTCAATTTTCCATGTATGTAAACAATACAAACAATGTAAACGCAACCATTACCGTGCCTGGTGGTGGCACAGTTGCAGTCAATGCAGGGTCTAGCAGCAGTGCAAGTGTATTAAGTAATACAGCCACTGTTTTTTATGATAATGTAATAGATGCATCTAGTGGTGATAGGTATATCAACGTGTATGTTACCCGGTCAAGTACCTCCGCAAATCCATCAGGCACATGGACTATCACATTAAATAATACCACTGCATCAGCACTTACCATTGATGGTTGGTTAAATTATAAAGGTGCCGATTTCTCTTCTACTAGTGTAACTTCAGGTGATAACAATTATTTGGTGGGTGCTCCTGGCACGGCCACCAATGCCATTACTGTTGCATCATATACAGGTAAGTTGGAATGGTATTCAGTTTCTTCAACCGCACCTGGTGGATATTATAACAGCAATGCCACCCAAGATAATATTTCTAACTTCAGCTCAAGAGGTCCAAGAAGAGACAATGTGCAAAAGCCAAACATTACGGCCAATGGAGAAAGAGTTGGATCTTGTTTGTCTTCAGATGCTGGCGTAGCAGCCTCCTCTGTGAGCTTATTGGTAAGTGGATTGTATCATGCCATTCAAGGTACAAGTATGGCAACACCAGAGGTAACGGGTTGTGTGGCACTTTTGCTTCAAGCAAAAAACAATGCTACCTTTACTGAATTAAGAGACGCTATTACTAATACCGCTACTAAAGATGTGTTTACTGGAGCTAGTTCAAACAATACATGGGGAAGTGGCAAAATAGATGTATACAAAGCGGCAGCCTCATTACTTTTTTGCCAATCATTAAGTCGCATTACCTATAGCTACGATTCATCAACAGTAGGAGCGAGTAATAGCACATTGAATTTAGGCTCCAATAAAGCTGCCACAAGATTTACTCCCACTGTCAATGGAAAATTAGGTGGTGTATATTTCAAAACTAGCACAACTATTCCTGCCACAAGTTTTACTATTGAAATTAGAAGCAATAGTTCAGGAATTCCGGGCACCTTATTAGGCAGCATGAGCATAACACCATCAAGTATTTCAAGATTTTCTTGGAATTATTATGATGTTAGTTCTCTTGGCATCTCAGTTAGCAGTGGTACTGATTATTTTGTGGTTCTTGTTCCGGGTGCAACGGATTCATGGGGAATAGGCTATGAATCTCTTACATCTGCAGCAAGGTCATCCTACTTCAATGGTTCATCTTGGGTGGCATACAATGATTTTAGAATTAGAAGTGTGGTATATGATAACAATCCTGAGGTTGCTACAGTAGGTTCACAACAGAGTATTTGTGGTAGTTTAATTTCTGCTTCTTTAGGAGGAAATACACCCATAAATGGAACGGGTGCATGGAGTAAATTGTCAGGTCCAGGTGCTGTAATCTTTAGTGCTATTGCTTCTGGAAGTTCTACAACTACAGTGAGTGTGGCAGGAACTTATGTTTTTAGATGGACCATTACCAACGGTACTTGCAACAGTTTTGCAGATGTGACTGTAAATTACTTAGCCTCACCACAAGGTAGCTTAACTGCAAATGGTCCTTTCTGTGTGACCGGTGCAGGACAATTGACATTTACAAGTACTGCGGGTACAGCTCCTTTTACTATTATTTATAATGATGGTTTTGCCAATCGAACTGTTTCAAATGTATCAAGTGGCACTACATTTAATGTTTTTACAACACCAGTTACTAGCACTACCAATTACACTTTGGTTTCAATGGCAGATGCCAATTGTACAAGGACCACTAGCTTTACTGGTTCTTCAGCAACCATTGCCATTAATTCCTTGCCAACAAGTAAAACTGTTACGGCCTCTTTCAACTCTGTTTGTAATGGTTCATCCACCAATATTGTTGTGGCTAATTCATTAGCTACTGAGCGATACCAGCTTCGAAACAATACAGGCAATGTTAATATTGGTTCAGCCATAGTGGGCAATGGAGCAAGTCTTAATTTGCCATCGGGCAATTTATCAAGTGCTACTACATTCAATGTATTGGCAACAAATTCAACAAGCTTATGTAGCCAACAAATGAGCAATACACCCTCTGTCAGTGTGAATGCCTTGCCCAATATCACTAATTTCTCGGTTGCTGCTTTAAATGTGGGTATGGGAAACGCATCAACTGTAACCCTTTCTTCAACTAGCCTTGCAGCTGGAATCTATACAATAACCTATAACATAACAGGAGCCAATTCATCTACTGGAAACACAAGTTCAATTACAATGGCATCCAATTCTGGAACCTTTTCTTCATCTACTTTGGCTAATAGTGGTTCAACCAATATGGTCATAACATCCATTCAAAATGCGTCTAATTGCACATCAAATATTAGTAGTGGAAATAGTTCAACTTTTACAGTGTATTCTAACAATGCAAATTTATTCGCACTTAGTTTAAGCAATGGAACGATTTCACCTAGCTTCAATTCGTCATCAATTTCATACACGACTAGTGTTGCAAATTCTATTTCGAGCATAACGGCAACGCCAACAAAATCAGATGCCAATGCCAGTATACAAGTGAGGGTTAATGGAGGGACTTATGCAAGTGTTATCAGTGGTTCGGCATCTTCTTCTTTATCATTGAATGTAGGTTCAAATACGATTGATGTGAAAGTGACAGCACAGGATGGTAGCAACATTAAAACTTATACTGTTACAGTAACAAGGCAAACTTCAAGCAATGCAAATTTGTCAGCACTTACAATAAGTTCCGGTACCCTAGCTCCAAGTTTTATTTCATCAACATTCAGCTATAATGTCGGTGTAATTAATTCGGTTTCTAGTGTCACGGTTACACCTACTAAATCTGAACCAAATGCAAGTATACAAGTGAGGGTAAATAGTGGTTCGTATGCAACAGTAGCAAGTGGAACAGCTACTTCAGCTTTGGGTTTAAATATAGGTTCAAACACCATTGATGTGAAAGTAACTGCCCAAGATAGTTCTACCAATCAAACGTATACCATAACTGTATCAAGAGCTGCAGGTACAGCACAATTGAGCATCACAGCCTTTCTAGAAGGTCTATATTTAGGAAGCAATACTATGATTGCATCGCCTTTTGCAGCTAACGGAACAAGCCCTACTACAATCGCTGATACGATTGTAGTTGAACTTCACAATGCAAGCGCTCCATACAATTTAGCATTTTCAGCCAAAGGCCCTTTAAACACTAATGGTACATCAAATATTGTATTTCCGGCTGGCAGCATTGGTAACAGTTACTACCTAGTTATTAAGCATCGCAATTCTATCGAAACATGGAGTGCCAATCCAATTACTATTTTGGCTTCCACAAGTTACAATTTTAGTTCAAGCATTACTCAGGCTTTTGGAAGTAACCTATCCAATATGGGAAATTCCAAATTTGCTATTTTCAGTGGTGATATCAATCAAGATGGATCTGTAGATTTTATTGATTACCCTGATTTGGATATTTCGAGTTCAAATGGGGATTTAGGATATTTGCCATACGACCTGAACGGAGATGCTTCTGTTGATTTTAATGACTACCCAACTTTAGATCTTAATAGTAGTAATGGGATTATGAAGTTGACTCCATAATCCAAATACCTTAATCTATTTTGCTATTCGCTCAAATGATAGTAGTGTTTTATAAAACAGACAAAATTCTATAAGTAGCTTTTATTTTCTTGCTAGTAAATAGCTTGAAAATGAAGAAGATTTTCCTTTGTATATTTCCATTTTTTGCATTTAATTTTGTGATTGCTCAGAATATAAATGTGAACTCTACACTGGGTGTAAATAGCTCTTCATATGCCACTCTTAAAGATGCATTTGATGCTGTAAATGCAGGCACACATAAGGGAATTATTGAATTCTCAATCGTTGGAAATACTTTAGAGTCTGCTACAGCATCTTTACAAGCAAGTGGTTATGGTGTAGCAAGTTATACCTCCATAAATATAAAAGCTGCAGGTACAGACACATTCTTGATTGAAGGAAATATTCAAGGTGCACCATTAATAGAGCTGAATGGTGCCGACAATGTTAATTTTGATGGTCAAGGCATCAATGGAAATTATTTGATTTTGTCTAATAATAGCACAAGTAGTTTACTGGGAACAAGCACCATCAAATTCGTTAACGATGCTGTAAATAATATCTTTACCAATTGCAAAATACAAGGTTCAGAAACGGTTAATATTTTAGGGACTAACAATGGTGCTACAATTTGGTTTAGCACTGGAAATTCTGTTGGAAATGACAACAATTTAATATCAAATTGTGATATAGGTTCGGTAGGAAATAATATGCCATACAGAGCTATCTGGTCCTATGGCACTTCTGGTGTTAACAGTGCAATTCAGAATAGTTCTAATAGCATAAACAATTGCCGTATCTATGATTATTTTAGTCCCGTTTCGATAAGCCGTGGTATTGAAATTTATACGGGTAATTCGGATTGGAACATTACCAACAATAAATTCTATCAAACATCTAATCGAGTTCAAACGACAGGTGCTTTGCATAATGCTATTCGTATAGATGCAGGTGGTAATTATAGTGGGAATAATTTCTTGATTTCAGGTAATACGATTGGTTATTCTTCCTCTGACGGAACGGGATACTATTCCATTTCAGGTTCTACGAATTCTTTTGTTCCTATTGATATTGCTTCAATTGGAACACAGAGCCCAATTAGCATTCAGGGCAACACTATAACAGCCATTAATCAAGCTACCAATAGGGCTGGGGCTTCTTCGGGTTCTTCTCTCATCCTTATTTTGATCTCATCTGGTGCAGCAGATATTGGCAATGTTTCAGGAAACATTTTGGGCGGAAACAATTCAATAACTCACACCTGCAACAATATTGGAGGTGCTGATATAATTGCCATTTGTGGTCTTGGGTCGGGTAATTTAAATATCTCTAACAATACGATTGGAAACTTTAGTTTGGGTTCTAATTCAAACGCCATTAGTTTTTATGGTATTTATGCCAATACCAACTCATCGCTTACAAATACTTTTTCGAATAATATCATTGGTTTAAATACACCAAATTCAATTTCAGTTAATGCTAATTTTAGTAGTTCGAAAATAATTGGAATTTACAGTTTAGCTTCTAAAAGTATTGTTGCAAACAATATCATTAGGAACTTGACACTTTCAGCAAGCAATAGTGGGACTTCAACAAATGCTAGTATGATTGGAATATCAATAATTGCCAATAATGCGCAAGGCCACCAAATATTGGCTAATACTATTCATTCGTTACATAATTCGGAATTCACAAGTGCTACAAGCGTCATTGGTATACATTACAATGGTTCAAATGCTGGAACAAATCAAGTAAATGAGAATTTTATCCATTCGCTATCCGTTTCTTCAAATAATTCATCAAGTGAAATAATCGGCATCAATGCCTTTGCAGGCGCAACAAATTATGTAAATAACATGATTGCTTTGGGATATAATGCTTTAGGAAACAACTTGAACTATGGCATAAATATGAGTGGTATCTTGGATTTTGCTGGATCTAATAATTATTTTTTTAATAGCATTTTTGTAGGAGGAAATATTATCCTGGGTGGTACCGGAAGTACTTATGCCTTCAGAAGTGAGATTATAAACAATTCTAGGATTATAAAAAACAATATTTTTTATAATGCAAGACAAAACAATTCAAATACTTCCGCTAATTACTCCATAAAAGTAAGTGGCTCAGGTATGAATCCAACTGGACTTAGCATCAATAATAATGACTACTTTTTTGGCGGCTCGGGTTCTTATTTTGGACAATACAATGGATTTGTAAACGGATTGAGTGCCTGGAAGAATGTAATTGGACAAGATGCAAATAGTATAAGTGTAGATCCTCTTTTTACGAACACTACTGGAAATGCAAATGCCATCAACTTGCATATTAATTCAGGAAATTTAGTATCTTTTCTTGAATCTGGAGCTGTTGCTATTCCTAGCATTACGAAGGATATTGATGGAAATAATAGACCGGGTCCTAATGGTTCAACCCTTGGAGGTGGATTAGCTCCTGATATGGGTGCAGATGAATTTGATGGAAACATGCCATGTACTGGTTCTCCTATTATTGCAAATGTATCAGTCGGCTATTCGCCTGTTTGCATAGGTAGTATCACATCACTCAACCTTGTTGGATATCCAACAATTGGCGGACTTACTTTTCAGTGGAAAACCTCAAATACAGAGTTGGGCGTCTATTCTGCAGTTCAAGATGGGATAGGTGCCCAAACCCGCTCTTATAGCACAGGAATTATCAATCAAAGTGTGTACTATTTGTGTACTATTACTTGTCCTTATTCAGGTATTTCAATCAATACAACTCCAGTCAGTATTGGCATTATTCCAAATGTTTCAAGTGCTCCAAATCCAACGATTGCTAACATATACAGTGATTCAGTAAAATTGGTTTGGAATAGTATATCAAATGCAAGCAACTATAGCTTAGATATATCTTCAAATATTAATTTCACATCATTAGTTGCCAATTATAACAATAAATTAGTTTCAGATTCCATTCTCACTATTAAAGGGTTGACAGCAGGAACCCAGTATTATGTTAGACTGAAAGCCGAGAACTCTTGCGGTGCAACTGGTTATTCAATCACACTTCCATTATTAACAATTTGTAATCCTCCAATAATAAATCAAGCAAGCGCTACAGGTAACAATGGTTTTACTATTAATTGGAATCCTGCCTTTGGCGCGAGTTCATATTTATTAGATGTATCAACTGATTCAAGCTTTACTAGTTTTGTTAATGGCTATCATTTATTAGCAGTGTCAGGCTTAAACAAAGTATTGGTTGGATTGAATCCCAGCACAAAATATTATTTCAAATTGCAATCTGTTAATGCAAGTGGCAAATCAATTTTCTCAACTACAAATTCACAAACTACCTCAGGTCCTAGTTTGATTGATTTATACCTAACTGTTTTTTTGCAAGGCTTGTATTTGGGCAATAACCAAATGACAGCAGCAACTTATAATTATGACAATACATTGTCTCAATTCGTTGCCGATACCATTTTAGTGGAACTTCATTCAGCCATTAATAACCATGATAGTTTATATGCTTGGCGAGGGTTATTGAATATCAATGGAACAACCACAGCTAATTTCCCTACTTTGGTTATTGGTAATTCATATTTTATAGTTATAAAACATCGCAACTCTATTGAAACATGGAGTTCAGTGCCAGTATTATTTAGCATCAATACAGCCTATAATTTTAGTCTTAACAGCCAGCAGACTTATGGAAATAACCTAGTAAATCATAGCGGAGTCTTTTTGATTTATTCAGGAGATATCAATCAAGATGGTTCAATTGATTTTAACGATTACCCATCATTAGACATTGCAAGTTCAAATGGATTGTTAGGCTATGATTCAAATGATATAAATGGAGATGCATCAGTTGATTTTAATGATTATCCCATTATTGATCAAAATAGTAGCAATGGAATAATTTCAGTTAAACCTTAATTAATTATTTAAAAATAAATGATATGAAACAGCGATTCTTAATTATTTTTTGTGCACTTTCTCTTAAAGTTAGCTCACAAAATATTGGTATTGGAACTACCACACCACAATCGAAGCTTTCGGTGGGTGCCTCTTCACAATTTCAAGTTGATAGTATTGGAAACATTCGTAAAATAAATAATGTTACCTATTCATTTCCTAATTCACCTGGTCATGCAGGTCAAGTTCTCAAGACGGATGGTTTTTCCGGAAACTTAAATTGGCAAGACGATAACTCGGGTAGCACTGATTATTGGAGCCTATTTGGAAATAGCAATACCAATTCTAGCACTAATTTTTTAGGCACTATTGATAGTGTAGCTTTATCCTTTAGGGTTAATAACCGAAGGGCCGCATTGATTGACCCAAGTTACAAATCCATATTAATTGGATTAGGAGCTGGCTCTTCTTTGTCTACAGGTTTCGGAAACTTAGGCATTGGCACAAATGCATTATACTCTAATACTTTTGGCAATGGAAATATTGCTATAGGAAATCAAGCCCTTCGAAATAACACCCGTGCAGATGGTTTGATAGCTATTGGTGATTCTGCTTTATTTAGTAATAACCTAGGTGGCGTTTCAAACGTTGCTATTGGAAGAAGAGCCATGATTTCTAACGCAACTGGTTATGAGAATACTGCTATTGGTGATAATTCTTTGGCTTCAAATATGGGTTATCAAAACACAGCCACAGGTGCATACACTCTTAAAAATAATAAAAATGGGTATCAAAATTCGGCTTATGGTTCCTATGTTTTGAACTATAACACTGCAGGTTATAATAACACAGCTTCAGGAGCCAATTCACTTTATCATAACGATAGTGGATATAGAAACACTGCCGTGGGTACAGCAAGCTTATTTAGTAATACATCCGGATACTCAAATACCTCAATTGGCAATAATGCCATGTATAACAATTTAACAGGGGTTTTTAATGTAGCTCAAGGTATTAATGCCTTATTTAGCAATACTATTGGTTCTTTGAATACAAGCATCGGTCAAAGTAGTATGAATCAAAATACCGAAGGTCAAAACAATACTGTTATTGGATCAAGGGCATTGTTTTCGAACGTGTTTAATTCGAATGCTACTGCCATTGGAACTGACGCTATGCTCTATTCTTATTCAGGATTTCATTTCTCAAATATCAATTATAATGTGGCTGTGGGTTTTGAAGCACATAGAGGTTCAACTAATGCAGCCAATAATAGTGGCAATGCCAATACGGCTATTGGTTATCAATCTATGACATTAAATTCAAGTGGTAATAATAATGCAGCACTTGGTTTATATACTTTAACTGCTAATACCACTGGAGCTTTAAATACTGCAGTTGGATCATCAGTACTAAGTAATAATATTACTGGTGATTTTAATACGGCCCTTGGAGCTTATGCAATGGTAGATAATACCCTTGGCACGAATAACACTTCTATTGGGGCATTTAATTTTAATAAAAATGTTTCAGGAACTTTCAACACAAGCATAGGATATATGGCATTATATGCTAACACATCAAATTCATATGCCACCGCCATTGTAACTTATGCAATGAAGAATGCTTATACGGGTAATTATATATCATCTACCAATTATAATGTCGCTGTTGGTTTTGAATCTATGCGGGGCTCAAATAATCCAGCCAATAATAGCGGCAATGAAAATACAGCTATTGGTTATCAATCTTTGTTGTCGAATTCTACTGGTAATGGAAATGCAGTATTAGGTACCTATGCGCTAGGAAGCAATACTACTGGTATAAATAATACTGCCATAGGTGCTTATTCTCTTCAATCTAATACTACAGGTTCACAAAATATTGCTATAGGCTATATTAGTTTTTCCGGAAATTCAACTGGTTTTGGTAACGTACTCATTGGTAATTATACTAATGCCAATGCTTCAAATTACTCAAATTCGGTAGCATTAGGTGCCTCAACAAATATCACTGCTAGTAATCAAATGCGTTTTGGAAGTGCAGTCATTACTTCCATTGGTGGTCAAGTGGGTTGGTCCACATTAAGTGATGGAAGGGTAAAGAAAAATGTCCAAAGCAATGTGCCCGGCTTAGATTTTATTTTGTTACTTAAACCTGTTACTTATAATGTTGATGTTAATAGTGTAAACAAAATTCTCCATGTAGCTCAGAACTCTAAAGGCTCTGAACTGGAGGATGTAAACTCAAAATCAAACAAAGAGAAGATTGTATATTCTGGTTTTATTGCCCAAGAAGTGGAATCGGCTGCAAAAAAAGTTGGTTATGATTTTAGCGGAGTGGATGCTCCTAAAAACGATTTGGATATTTATGGATTGCGCTATGCTGAATTTACGGTTCCTTTGGTAAAGGCTGTTCAAGAGCTTGCAGACGAAAATAAAATATTAAAAGATAAATTGACTCTACAAGAAAGTAGTATCAATTCTTTGATGCAACAAATTGACACCTTGAAAAGCCAAGTATTATTAATAAAAAATCAACAACGATGAAAAGTGTATTCATGTTCGCTATGAGTTATATGCTTTTAAGTAATGTGTATGCTCAGTTGTTTATTAATGGAGATATTACAATTGAAAATGGAGCTGTTCTATTTGCAAATGATTCCATAAAGCTATCGTCATCTTCAATAGTCAATGATTTTGGAATTTTGCAGAGTACAAAGGGTATTTCAACAAATAACAACTTAATTAATACGGGTGCAACTGGTTTCATCAATACCCCTATTGCAAGTGGACAGAAATATAGTTATGATATAGGAACAACTACCAATAATAAAATAAGTATTACTCACCAAACTAGCAGTGAAGTTGTCTATCAATTGGCAGTTCGAGATAATAGTTTTGATAATCCAGAAAAAAATATTGGCAATATTTCAGATCATATTGTTGCCAAAACATGGATTGTTAAACCATTGTCAAGTTCCAACAATACTAGTGTTGAATTAAATTGGAATCCTATTGATGAACAAAATAATTTTAATCGACACAATTGTGGTATTTCAAAGTGGACTGAAAATGTAAGTAATGCTTGGGCGTTTGTCAATGGAACAACTAATGCCACTAGCAATCCTTCTGGTCCAAGTTATTCTTACACCACTAATCTTGGATTGCTTAGTACATCTAACTATTATTTAGGTATCGGTGATAGTTCAAGTACATACTCAGTTTATTTAAGGTCAGCTATATTTAGTTCTAGTATCCTAAGCCCTGTATTTTCTCCACTTTTCAGTAGCTATTCTTCAAGTGTAAGCTCATTAATAAATTCAATAAACATAACTCCAACCGCAAACGATTTGAATGCAAATATTCAAATAAGTGTTAATGGATCTTTGTTCCAAAATACACCCAATGCTGCTGTTTCATCCCCTATCTCTTTGAATTTGGGCATTAATTCTATACTTATTAAAGTAATTGGAATAGATGGTATCACAAGTAAAGTTTATACATTCAATGTTACCCGAGGGTCTGCTTCAGCACAATTGTCAATTGTAGCATTTTTGGAAGCATTTTATCAAGCAAATGGAAATATGACTTGTGCCCCTTTTAATGCAGATGGAATCACTTCAAATTTAATTGCAGATACCATAATCGTTGAGTTGCATGAAGCCATAGGAAATCACTCTTTAGTCTATACAACTTTGGGTTTATTAAAAGTGAATGGTATTATTGATCTTACATTTCCAATTGGGGTGAATGGAAATTCATATTATATCGCAATGAAGCATAGAAACTCTATTGAGACATGGAGTTCGTTGCCAATTCTGTTTACCCTCACTACAAATTACGATTTTAGTTCAACAGCTACTAAAGCATACGGAAATAACCTTTCAAATTTAGGGAACTCGAAATTTGGCATTTATACAGGTGACATTAACCAAGATGGCTCTGTTGATTTTAATGATTACCCTTCTCTTGATATTGCTAGTTCCAGCGGAGTTTTGGGATATGATTCTAACGATTTAAACGGTGATGCTTCAGTTGATTTTAACGATTACCCTTTATTAGATATTAATAGTAGCAATGGAATCATAGCTTTTAGACCTTAAATGACAATTTATGGACGCTTCGATTTGAAGATCTTGAACCAATAAAATAGTAAGAAATGAAAAAAATATATTTGAGAAAGTTGGCATTTTGCTTTTTTATGCTGTGTATTATAGGTTTTGTTAAATCACAAACCTTTAATCCCTTATTAGCAGTAAAATTGCAAAATACTTTGGATAGCATATCGAATCTTTCAAGCACTGAAAAAGGCTTTTCCGCAAGTGTGTATTACCCTGGTCAAGGCGTTTGGAGAGGCGTTTGGGGCATATCAGATAGCTTACACCCAATTACAAACGATATGGAGTTTAGCATAGGTAGCAATACGAAGCTTTTTACAGCTTCAGTTATTATGAAATTAGCTGAGGATAGTATTCTTAAATTAACCGACCACCTAGGCAAATGGATTCCAACAGTATACAATAACATTGACTCCTCAATAAGTATTAACCAAATGTTAAGCCATATCAGTGGCTTAGCTGATAATAGCATAGCATTTTTTGATTCAGCACAAAAATACCCAAACCACCCATTTACTGTCACTGAAATTTTATCATTTCAAGCACCTAAATTGTATAATCCAGGAGGAGGATTTAATTATTCCAACACAAACTATATGTTGCTTGGAATGATTGCAGAAAGTGCCACTGGAATTCATATTTCAAAACTAATTAGAGATAGTATTCTTACTCCTAAGAATTTAGATAGTATATTTTACTCATTTAAAGAACCAATTATTGGCACCATAGCTCATCCATATGTCTCAGGGGTTGATGATACTACTTCTAGAGTTGGTCTTAACAGCGCTTCAGGTGCAACTGGTGGAATTTATTCAACTTCTGCGGACATGGTCAAATGGTACAATTATTATTTTTCTGGTCAGATTGTTAATGCTAATTCATTAAATCTAATGACCACGTTTAATGCAGGGGGTGGGTTTTATGGTTACGCTCTGGAGAAAAGAGTCGTTCTTGGGCGAACCACATGGGGCCATGGTGGCAAAACCTAATGTTATTTAAGTGAAATGTTTTATGATCCTGCCTTAAAAGCGAGTGTATGCGGTATTAGCAACTCAGACCAATCTAGTGCTGCCGCACCTACTTTTTTATTATTGAAAACCTTAATTGACAATTTGCCAGATACGGCTAAAACCATTTCAGGGGCCAAAACTGTTTGCTTGGGACAAACTAATGTTACTTATACCGTGCCTACAATACCAAGAGCTACTTCTTACACTTGGACATTGCCTAGTGGTGTTACAGGTTCTAGTGTAACTAATAGTATCATAGTAAACTTTACGAATAGTGCTGTTTCTGGGGTTATTACGGTTTTTGGTAATAATATGTATGGCAGTAGCTCGTCTTCATCAATTATTATTTCAGTAAATGCCAAACCAAGTATTCCAGTAGTATCATCATTCACTTCCATAACAAGTTCGGGCTTTACCATAAATTGGAACAATGTTCCTAATGCTTCAAATTACTTTTTAGATATTTCAACAAATGCAAGTTTTTCAAGTTTAATAAGTGGATATTCAAATTTAAGTGTACCAACAAATTCAAAATTGGTTTCAGGATTAAATGCTTCAACAACTTATTATGTGAGGGTAAGGGCAGCGAATCAAAATTGTATAAGCTCAAGTTCATCTATTGTGTCAAAATCAACACTTTGTAATCCTCCTGTTTTGCAGGCAGCAAGTAGTGTTAGCTTAAATGGATTTACATTGAATTGGACTTCAACTACCGGTGCTACTTCTTATTTATTGGATGTTTCAACAAGTAATGGCTTCTCAACATTTCTTGTCGGTTTTAATTCATTGGTTGTTGTAGGAACTAGCAAAGCAATTACAGGCTTATTGCCTAACACAACCTATTATTTTAGGTTACGGGCTGTTAATAATAGTGGTAGTTCTGATTATTCAAATGCTGGAATCCAAACTACCTTGTCAAATTCAATCGACTTGCAGATATCTGCTTTTTTAGAAGGATTATATATAGGAAATAATACAATGACTAGTGCAATTTATAATGCCAATGGCCAAGCTTCAAATACTATGGCGGATTCTATTATTGTTTCATTGTATCAATCAAATTCAACATTTAATTTGGTTTACTCTGTAAAATCAATTTTAAATGTAAATGGTTTATGTATTGTAAGTATTCCAATTTCATATTTAGGAAACAGCTATTATTTGGTAATTAAACACAGAAATTCAATCGAAACTTGGAGCAGCCAAGCCATTGCTCTAAGTTCAAGTCAAGTAAGTTATAGTTTTACAAATTCAAACAGCCAAGCCTTTGGGAATAACCTACGTAACTTTGGAAATGGATTGTATTTGATTTATAGTGGTGATATTAACCAAGATGGTTCTGTTGATTTTAATGATTATCCTTCTTTAGACTTGTCAAGTTCAAATGGCGTTTTGGGTTATGACTCTAGCGACCTGAATGGAGATGCATCAGTTGACTTTAACGACTACCCAATTATAGATATGAATAGTAGTAATGGCATTATCTTAATTCGACCCTAGTATTAATTGTTTTAATGTCTATACAAAATGTAATACTCTGTTTGCAGAATAATATAAAATCTAAATTACATTTGTATTGATACCAAAAAAATATTGAACATTCTTTTGATGTATGATACCTCTAATGAGATTTAAGATTTTTGTATTTTTTATAATAACAATAATTGCTTCTAAAGCCAATACCTATGGTCAAATCTATTCTTTGGATGAAAAGTTTTTTAAGGCAATTAGACTTTTCAATAATAGAGAGTTCAATTCCTCAATAGCTTTATATAGAGCGGATACTATTCAAGGTAAAAGTGACTACCATATAAGAAAAGTTATTTTAGGATTAAATTATGCGAAGTTGCTTTCAAAGGATGAGGCTAAGAAATATTTAAGCACCTTGGAAAAGAACTTGCCTGTAATTCAAGATGAAAAACTGCAATGTGAGTTTGATCTAGGTCTTGGCATTTCAAATTTCGAGTGTGACGAATTTAATTGCTCAATTGATTATTTTCTCAAAGCGTTGATATTAGCAAATCAAATTAGAAATCAAAAATATGAGTATGTCGCCAACTATTATTTGGCTAGTAATTATCTGAGGTTAAAGCTTGCTCCAACTTCTAACATTTATTGTTCTCAAGCAATTAATGCCGCTATTAAGTTTAATGATTCTGCTGAAATTGTTAAGTGTCATTTTATAAGAGCAAATAATTATGTATACTATTTATCTACTGAGGCTGTTTCAAACAATTACTACGACTCAATAATGTTTTTGGCAAGAAACGCAGAGAAATTTATTAGTAAAACCAATTATCTACAGATGGCTCAGCTTCACAATTTGTATATGAAGGCATTTGTGGCAAAAGACGATCATAAGGCTAGAAAGTTTCATGCCTTAGCATCATTAGAATATTATTTAAAGACCAAGGATTCGATTGCTTTGTCAGGGGCTTTTATTAGTGCCTCACAGGCATTTATGAATATGGGCATGTTTGACTCTGCTTTGTATTATCAGAATAAAATTGAAAAGATTGGAGTTGAATTAAGTTCGTTGCCATTACAAACTCTCTGTGTATATTATTTTAACTATTATAAAATTTATTCGAAATTGGGCAACACCATCTTATCTCTTAAGAATTTAGAGGATTATGTTTATGCAAACTTGGATTTGGAATATGAAAATAAAATCCAAATTACCCAATTAAGAGAAAATTTCGAACAGCAGAAAAACAATCAGCATATAGCTGATGAAAAAGGAAAGTTGGAAGCGCTATACCAGCAGGAAAAGAACTACTACATTGAAATGGCAGTTTTTATCTTTATAGTTTTTGTCCTTCTTTCATATATCATTTTTTATCGATACAAAATAAGCCGCCAACATGAGAATAATGAACTGCAAATCCTTATGCAAAATGCAGAATTGACAGCTCTTAAAGCACAAATGAATCCCCATTTTATTTTCAATGCTCTAAATTCAATTCAACATTCAATTGTTACAAATAATTCTGAAGAGGCCTACAGATTTCTGTCAAAATTTTCTAAACTAATACGAAATGTTTTAGATTGTTCATCAGAACAGTTGGTTTCACTCAAATCTGAAATTGAAATGCTTAACCTTTATGCTGAAATTGAATCAAAAAGGTTTGATGCTCAATTTAGTTACAGTATTGAAGTTGATGAAAATGGTTTTGATATTAATAAGCTCCATGTACCTGCAATGATTTTTCAACCTCTGCTTGAAAATGCAATATGGCACGGTCTTTTGCACAAAGATGGGGAGAAGATATTGCAAGTTAAATTTCAAGTTAAAAATGAAACATGTTTATTGTGTATAATTTCTGACAACGGTATTGGAAGAGATGCATCAAAACAGTTGAATGTGAATAAGAAAAATGGCCATAAATCCAAAGGAATTGCAAATATTATGGATAGAATATCCTTGTTAGAAAAGATTCACCTAGCATCGATTCACCTTCAAACGATTGACGATTTTAATGATTTGAAGGAAGCCACAGGAACCACTATTATTGTTGAAGTAATTAACAAGAAGTAAAATGATCAATGTAATCATAGTTGATGATGAGAAAAGTGGTAGAGAGACGCTTCAATTTTTGCTTAAGACTCATTTTTCTGATTTGGTGCATGTCTCTGCAATAGCATCTAGCATAAATGAAGCCTTTGAAGCAATTAAACTAAACAAAGTGGATATTGTATTTTTAGATATACAAATGCCAAATGAGTCTGGGCTAAGTCTCTTTAATAAATTTTCAGAGATTGATTTTGAAATTATAGTTACCACTGCGCACAAGGCATATGGGATAGAGGCCTTGAAATCGGGAGTTTCAGAATATTTATTAAAACCAATAGATCTAGATGACCTTGAACCATTAATTAATAAGATTATTGATAAACGTAATCTAAAACCTTAGATTTTTGTAATTTAAATAACTTATACCCAGCTTTTGAATATGAGTTTCTGACTGCCATTTTTCCAAATGCTATTACCTAAAATTTCCAGAAGATGCATGTCATCTTTGAATACCTGAGCAAATATGTTACAACTATCCAAACCTTTTCCATCACCATAATAAATTCCTAAAGCGTTTGAAGTAATGACCCTTCGCGGGTTCAATGGCCCATATACTATCTCACCGGGTTTTACATAAATGGATGCGTTTTCTTGAATTATGTCAAGTGGTTCAGCGTGGTTAATCCAAAATTCATTTCCTGAATATTTTGAATGAATAAAGGTTTTGGCGAATGGCAGTAAATTTGAAAATGCCAAGCATGTTAGTGGTGCATCATTCAGGTAATATTCAAATCGAATGATATAGTTGTTGGCTGTGATAATACTGAATCCTTTCATTTTATAGGTTTTTAGGCCGAATACTTTAATATATTTAGTAATTAAATTTTCTGAATTGTTTGATTAACATTTTAATTATTCAATACTCGTCAGTTGCAAATGCTCATTTTAATTCAAGGGTAAAGTGCAATTACTCCATTGATGCTATTTATGTCTAGCATAAGGTAATCATTAAAGTCAACAGAAGCATCACCGTTTAAATCACTTTTATTGTAACCTAGAACCCCATTAGAACTAGCAATATCGATTGAAGGGTAATCATTGAAATCAACAGCACCATCCTGGTTAATATCTCCTACGTAAATTGCGTAATTTGAATTTCCAACGTCTACTAGGTTGTATCCGAAGGCTTTAGCAGTTGCCGAACTAAAATCGTAATTTGTATTAATACCAAAGGAAATTGGCAATGCACTCCATGTCTCAATCGAATTTCGGTGTTTAATTACAATATAATAATTATTACCGCTTGCAGCAATTGGAAAATTAATTTTCGCCAAACCATTTGTACTTATCGTTCCAATTGCTGAATATGCGATTGAATAGGGATAGCTTGCTTGATGCAATTCAACTGTTATAGTATCAGCTATGTTTGCTGGGCTTGTTCCATTAGAAGCAAATGGTGCGGCATTCATGTTATTATTACCTATGACTAAACCTTGTAATAATGCTGTGAGCGACAATTGCGCTCCTAACATTGATGGGATTCTGAATTTTAATAATGCTATTTCATATGCATATGTTGATTGTGAAGTTAATGTTAAATTGGGCCCGAATGTAACTGATGGTCTATAGTTACCTGCATAATACAAAATTTGAGAGTTTGCCTTTGAAAAGCATATTCCTTGAGTAAATAATCCAGCCGCATTTCCTGCGGTAACTGTAGATGATTGAACGAATGCAACATTACCATTCGCATCGTAGAAAATTAAAAAGTTGCCATTACTTAAGTTTTGCTGTTTTGTTGAAAATGAAACCCTTCCAAAGTCGTCAATTATACTTGATGTGGCAAAAGATGCAATACCGGTTGTTTGCACATAAATATAATTTAAATTGGTATCCAATACTGAAACATAGCAAAGTGGGAAGCCTGTTGTAGTTGTATATGGATTGCCATTTATTACGGCCGAGGTGTAAAAGTATCCTGAGGTTACAAGTTTACCAAAGCGATTGATTTGGATGCTGTTTAAGGCATCATGAAAAACCCCTCCATATGAAAACCCATTAACATAATTTCCAGAATTATCAAGTTTGAAAATTAAGGCATCTTCTTTTGTTGTTCCATTTGTAGCAAATGTATGACCTTGAAAACTATAATTGGCATTAAATAAGCCACAGACATAAACTGAACCAGATCCGGTCTTATCCACTGTTAATTTTTGCATACCGCTTTTATCAGATGTTGAGCCACTGCCGCCATTGTAACTCATATCATAAGTTCCTAGTGGCTTTACCCATCTTGGAACCAAGGTTGAATCACAACTCAGTATGAAATCTCTTGTTAGAGTTGGACTAGTACCAGTTGGATTTGGAATAGGTGTTGAAGCATAATTCCAAGAAGATCTACTGCTACCTAATATATATAAATTTGAATTAGCATCTAAATCAATGTCTAAGAATTTGATTCCACCAGTAGGGAATGTAGCAGTATCTAAAACGGTGCCAGCTGAGTCTAATTTTAAGATATAAGCTCTGCCGCCACTAAATGCAATGTTGGCAATATTATATGTAAATCCTGCATTGACTCCATAATAACCTGCCACATAAATATTATCTCGACTATCTAAAGCAAAACTAAATGGATAAAAGGCAGCGCCAGTAGTAGGATATGTTGTAGTAATATTTTTAGTCCAAATAGTAACTCCTGAACTGTCGTGTTTTGAGATGTAACCTATAGCTGAGCTTGAAACCATCCCATTTGTAGTATTAGCAACAGGTGTCATTTGATAATACCATCCACAAGTGTAAATTGTTTCCGATACATTTGAATTTTTGATGCAAGTTACTTGACTTGAATGTCCTGATTGTAGTTTTTTACTTTTGGCCCAATTAATATTTTGAGAATTAATTGAACAGGTTATAAAACACAAAAATGATGTAAAGATGAAGATTCTGATTTTCATAACTATTTGTTATTTCAATCAAATGTGAATCAAATTTTATAGATAAAAATGATCTATTTAGCAATTCGAAAATCTACTTTAAATATTTAGCTTCTCAGTTGAGGGTTTTAAATAAGTGATGCCATTTTTTGTAAGAACTCTTCTTTTTTATTAATAGACAATGGTAGTATATTACCATCTTTAAGCACAACTTGTCCTCCATCTGATTTTAAATATTTATCAACCTCGTATAAATTTATAATATGTGAATTATGAATACGAACAAAGTGGTTGTTTTGTAATAGCATTTCATATTCTTTAATATTTTTACTTACTGTTATTTTACGCTTATCAAGCAGAAATATATTGGTATAGGCTCCATCTGCTTCGCATCTAATAATATTTTTAAACTCTACAAAATAGACGCCTTCACTTGTTGATATGGTTATTTTAGTATGATTAGATATTCCAGTTTCGTTTCCTGATTTCCTTGAGAGTTTATGACTAACCTTGTCTATAGCTGTTCTAAGTTCACTAACATCTATTGGCTTTAGCAAATAGTCAAGTGCATTATATCGAATTGCTTTGATGGCATATTGCTCATAAGCTGTTGTAAAAATCACCTCAAATTCAAAATTACCTAAACGCTCCAATAGGTCAAATCCGGATGCTGTTTTCATCTCAATGTCAAGGAATATTAAATCTGGTTTATGCTTTTTAATTAAGGTAATTCCATTTTCTACATTATCTGCAATGGCTATAATGTCAACATCCTTACAATACTCTTCTATAATATTTTTTAAGACATTTAGACTTTTTTTCTCATCATCAATTAGTATTGTTCTCATTTTTTATAATTTAGGAAGTATTAATTTTATCAAAGTGCCGGCAGGTTCGGTTTCGTTGTATAAATCTATGATTTCGATTGGTTCCTGCTTGATAATTTCTGATTGGATTATTCTTAATCGCTCACTCGCAATTTGCATTCCTTGAGATTCATGCTTGTGGTGTTTCAAATTGTTTATTTCTTCAGATTTTTTTCTTCCAATGCCGTTGTCTTGAATCTCGCAATAGACATGATTTTCCTTATTGGCAATGTATATATTAAGCTTTCCATCTACCTTTTTATTGAATAGTCCATGTAATATAGCATTTTCTACAAAGGGTTGAATAATCATACTTGGTATATTTATATTTTTCAAATCTATTTCATTTTCTACTTCTATAAGATAAGTAAATTCATTTTCAAACCTCAATGATTCTAAGTCAATATAGGTTCTAATAAGATCTATTTCTTTTAATAAATTCACTTTTTTAACCGTTGAATTATCCAGAACCTGTCTTAATAGTTTTGCAAATTTTGATAAATAAAGCAATGAGGAATTTTTGTCATTAATGGTAATAAGATATTGAATTGAACTTAGGGCATTAAAAATAAAATGAGGATTCATCCTAGCTTGGAATGCTATGAATCTGTTTTCCGCCAACTCCTTTGAGTTACTCATTTCGCTTTTTTGCTTTCTTATTTCTTGAATTTTAATTTGGTAATAAAATAAAATGCCTCCAACACAAATTAAAGCTATTAAAATCAATACCAAATTCTTCTTTTCATTTTTTTCTATGTTTATGTTTTGTTCCTTTATCAAATTTTCACCCTTCAATATTTCATTTTCTTTCTGAACTTGTTCGTTCCTATATTTGGCTTCTATTTCTATTAATTTGTCATTATATTGTTTAATAGAAAAAGAATCTTTTAGCTTCATCAATTTAAACTGATACTTTAATGCATTTTTGTAGTCACCAAGTCTTTCGTTAACAATTGACAAGCTGCTATAACAATCTTCTTTCATTTCATACAGATCGATTGAATCAATAATTTCGGAAGCGGATAAAAAATAGGTTAAAGCTTTTTTATCCTGTTTCAACATACTGTATAAAATTCCAATATCTAGAAATGAATTGGCCTTATCCACAATATCACCTTCTTTAGTTTTATATTGATAAGCCAACTTGGTATATTTGAGAGCCTCCACATATTTGCCTTCTTTTTTATAGTACTTTGAATAATTATCATATGTAATACCTATCATTTGAATAAGGTTTGTGCTCTTTGCTATTTTCATGGCTTTCTGAAAATAGCCAAAAGCAGCCTTATTTTGCTTTAGTCTTTGGAAGGCCATCCCCATTTGATTGTAGATATTAATATAACGAATTGAATCCATGGTGGTTAGTTTTTCTGCCTTTGCTAGTTTTTCAAGTCCTTTCTGTTCATATAGGATTGCTTTTCGAAAGTCTAATTTGTCAAAATGAATTAGCGCTATACTATTGTACAATGAAGCTAAATTTAAATAATCTTGGGTTTCTTCAAAAATTTTTGATGATTTAATAAAATAAAGCATTGATGAATCAAATTCCTTCATTCTTCGGTGAATTCTTCCAATTTGAAGATACGATTTGGCAATGCCTTTTTTATAATTGATACTTGATGAAATTTGTAAAGCTAATTTACTAAATTCGATTGATTTTGAGAAGTTAATGTCTTGTTGATCGTGTGCCAATTGAAGTGTGCTGTCCACCTTCTGAATTTCAATTATATTTTGTGCTTCTAATTTTAACACGCTCAAAAATAGAAGCATTATAAATAGGTATTTGAGACACTTTATATCCAAACTCATACTTCCAAAAATAAATATCCAAGTTCAATATTTTGAATGTTTTTAAGAACAGTTTACTAAATTGATGTTTGAGTTTATAAATCGACCTTATTATTTACTATTTTATTCCATATTTGCTTATACTTGCCTTTAGTCTAAGCCATTTAAAATGAATTTATTTCGGAAGAAGTCTGTTAAACACATTATTGCCGAATCTCAGAAGGAGGAGCATGGGGCGCATTTGCTTCACAAAACACTTACTCTGCGTGATTTGACTGCTATGGGCATTGCTGCCATCATTGGTGCAGGTATTTTTAGCACCATTGGAAATGCTAGCTTTAATGGCGGTCCGGCTGTTATCTTATTGTTTGTATTTACCGCTATAGCCTGTACTTTTTCGGCTATGAGTTATGCCGAATTTGCATCTTCTATTCCTGTTGCAGGAAGTGCCTATACATATGCCTACGCATCCTTTGGAGAGTTTATTGCTTGGATCATTGGTTGGGCTTTGATTGTAGAATATGCCATTGGAAATATTGTGGTTGCCATCAGTTGGAGTGATTATTTTACAGGTTTGTTGGCAGGCATGAATATTCATATTCCTGAATTTTTATGCATGGATTATTTTTCGGCCAAGGAAGGTTTTAGGCAAGCTTCAGAATTAGTGGCTGCCAATAGTGCTTCTCTTAATAGTATGAGTTCAATGGTTCAAGAGCAATATATCGCATGGACGAATGCCCCAGAGTTGTTAGGTTTAAAATTGATTTTTGATTTGCCAGCCGTTGCTGTAATCATTGCTATCACAGCATTAATCTACAGAGGTGTTCAAGAAACAAAAAAGGCAAGTAATATTTTTGTTGCCATCAAATTGATGGTAATTGTTTTGGTAATTGTGGTAGGTGCGTTTTATGTAAACCCTGAAAACTGGAGCCCCTTTATACCTAATAAAATGGCAGGTGTTATGCAAGGTGTCTCTTCTGTTTTCTTTGCTTATATTGGTTTTGATGCTTTGGCTACAACTGCCGAAGAATGTAAAAATCCATCCAGAGATCTGCCTAAATCCATGATGGCTTCTCTCATTATTTGTACGGTGCTTTATATCCTAATTTCTTTAACATTAACCGGAATGGTTAGCTATAAAGAACTTGGTGTTGGAGATCCATTGGCCTTTGTTTTTGAAAAGTTACATGTCAATTGGATGAGCGGCATTATTGCAGTTAGTGCTGTTATTGCTATGGCTTCTGTTCTTTTGGTTTTTCAAAATGGACAACCGAGAATATGGATGAGCATGAGTCGTGATGGATTATTGCCAAAGTCATTTAGCAAAATCCATCCAAAATATAAATCTCCCCATTTTTCAATTATCATTACTGGTATATTGGTTGCTGTGCCTGCTCTATTTATGAATTTAAAAGAGGTAACTGATCTAAGTAGCATAGGTACCTTATTTGCTTTTGTGCTGGTAAATGCAGGTGTAATAAAAATGGAATCGCATAGAAATAGCGAACACGTTGGATTTAAGGTTCCTTATTTTAATGGGTTTATATTTATTCCATTACTATATTTAGTTAGTTTGTTTTTATTCATTGTTTTTGATGATAACAACATTTTTCAACAACCTGATTTGTTAAAATATTTTCCTCAATATAGTTTTTGGCTATTGTTTACAGTTTTAGCAGTGCTAAGCGTAACAAAGCGTTTTTCTGTAATACCCGTCTTAGGCATGATTAGTAATTTTTATCTAATGACACAATTAGGTTGGACCAATTGGTTGGCTTTTGCCATCTGGCTTAGTATCGGACTAGTTATCTATTTTTCTTACGGCATCAAAAAAAGTAAATTGAATAAGATTTAGATTAATAGTTATTTCCAATTACCCCAAAATTGTCGTCTGAATGTTTATCTAATTGATAAAAATTAATCTCTTTTTTGTTCTCCAAAAATATTTTTTGGCTAGTAAGGTTGTTGTTATGCTTGTATACAAACAACTCATTTGGTCTTGTACTTTTTATAAATAAATAGCTCTTGTCATAAGTACTTAACATAAAATAATATCCATTTGAATATGCATTGTAATCTAATCTGTAAATGTTACTAATAGGGTAATTTACCGCTAGAGTAGAGTCTTTTACGACTCGAATATTACTATGCATTCTTGTTTTAAAATATGGAGACATGTCAAAATCACAACAATTGTAATAACTAATATCTGAATTAACTTTATATAAAGATGGAGCGATTATTATATCTTTTTCGGAAATTTTATTAAAGTTCGAACTTTCTGTCAATTCATTTAAAGCGACAATAAAGTTATAAATCTTCATTAGATCAGTTTTGGCGTGATAATTTGAATAGTCAATTAATACCGAGCTCCACATAAATATAACAGTAAATATGGCTATTGCCGACTTCCTTATAGGTGAACTTTTTATCAAAAAAATAGGCGAAATTAAAACTGATAGGAAAATATAAATAAAAAGAGCAGAGAAATATGTGGTTATGTAATAATCCATTCCCATTGATGTATACATCTGATATTTTGGAGTAAGTGCTAATAATACATGTGGTAAAAAAATCAATGATAAACCCAATAAAATCAATATTATAGATGTTTTATTAAATTTGATTGTAGAAATTTTATGATTGTTTGCAATAAGTATAAATGTAGCTCCAACAATGAGGGATTTAAAAAGCCATTCCTTTTTAATATTTATTATCGGATTTATTAGACTTTGAATGTGACCACCTAGTATATAGGAACAATTTTCATACACACCATGCCCTGAAAAATATAGATGTAATGGTAGTCCACCTTTTGATAACATAAGGATAGCTGTAAAAAAGCTACTGATTGAAAAATTATTTGAAACATTTACACCTTCATATGCTTGAGAAGAAAAGTTCTTTTTAAATACATAATACACTGTTATGTAAATTAAAATAACACATAATATAGGTAGATTCGTTTTGAATATGAACTTTAATCGTTCAATCCAATTTTTTGAATATTTTGGCAAATACAGATAGCTGATGCCTAAAAATATTATTGATAAAACAACATAAATTTCATAAAACAATAAAGAAAATGAATAGAATAATAATGAAAGATACTTTGCCGACACATCATTTTTTTCTTTAAATTTTAGAAAGTACTTAATTGAAATTTGAAAGAATAACCAAGAGGTTGAAAAATATAAAGGATATGAGATTATAGGATTATTTGAACCTTTTATAGTTATGAATATACAAAAAAACAAATGAAATAAGTTTCTATATGTATTGTTTTTAAGCAGGCTAGCTATATTGACACCCATTACATATACTCCAATAGCTATTACTAATAAATTTAAACTTTTAGCAAATAAATAGCTTCCAAATGAATAGGGTAATAAAATATTAAAAAGAGGTTGCATGAAAATGAAATAGAACCTCCCATTCATTTTTGCATACTCATAGCTTTCTTTCCATACATTTTCATCATTAAAGTATCTGCAGAAATATTGGTAATCATCATTTGTTGCGAAACCTGTATAGATATAATTACTTAATGTAATTAGATATAAGAAGCTAATCAGGTAGATTATTATTCTTTCTTCTTTTTGGTAAATATTTTGCGCATTCATTAAAATGTATAATAAATAGTTACAATATTGATACTTAATATTTGTTAGTTAAATTTAAATAGCAAAGAAAACTGAATTTTGTAATTTATTTCGTTAATACTCATTATTGAATTAAAATTGCTCCTAAATAATCCATTATAAATGAAAAAGGATAGCCTTACTATTGTATTACCATGTTATAATCCTGAGAAAAATTGGGTTAAAAATATTCTTGTGAGACTTGAAGAGCTGTCAATTCTATTAGCTAATTATGATTTGGAAATTGTTATAGTTAATGATGGAAGTACCCTTGATTTAGATGCAGATTTATCTAATCTAAGCTCCCAAATTCGAAATTGTAGTATTATATCATATCGGACAAATAGAGGCAAAGGATATGCTATTAGGCAAGGGGTTGAAAGCGCCAAAAGCAATTATATCATTTATACTGATATCGATTTTCCTTATACAAATGAAAGTATTTTGAAAATTGTTGATCAACTCATAAATAATGACATTGCAATAGGTATCAGAGGATTAAGTTATTATGAAAACATTCCATTCCACCGAGCATTGATTTCTAAATTATTGAAGTTTTTCATAAAATTACTTTTAAGAATTCCTACAAATGATACCCAAGGAGGGTTAAAAGGAATGCGGAAAGAAGTTAAGCAATATTTTTTAAAGACGGAAATTGATCGCTATTTGTTTGACTTAGAATTTATTTGTATTGCAGCTAAAAATAATTTACAAATTTCTCTTATTCCCGTTGTTTTAAATGAAACTACTGTTGTAAGGAAAATGAATTTAAATGTTATATCAAAGGAAGCGTTTAATTTTTTTAAAATTTTCGTTAGAATGTAACTTAGTTTAAAGTATTTCTAGATTTTAGTTTATAAAAATGATCGTGTTTAATGAACTTATAATGAATATTGCAAAAGAGCATAAAAGGTGGTTATATATAGCTTACTGTCTATTTGGTTTTTTTTACTCTTATGAAACTTTATCAGTGCTAAATCCGGGACATGATTGGGGAGGGGATTTTGCACTTTATATTAGCCAAGCTCAGGCCATTGTTGAAGGTGGCACAGAAACATTATTTGAGGCAAGTAAAGCAAGTTGCCAAGGTTCATACATGAGGATGAATCCAGATGTATATCCTGTTGGATATCCCCTGATGCTAGCGCCCATTTATAAGTATTTTGGAATGAATTTTATTGCATTTAAATTATTAACCTTAATTTGTTTTTTAATCTTAATGTTAACACTAGTTTTTTACTTTATCGAAGCATTGGGTTATGTTGAGGCAATAATTATATTAGGCCTAGTGGCAACTTCAAATTACTTTATTAAGTTTAGCAATAATATACTTGCGGATATTCCTTCAATGATGTTTGTTTGGCTTGGGATTTTTTTTTTCAGTAGACTTAAGGAATCAGATGTAAAAAAAATTATTATTAAATATTCTATATTGTCTGCAATACTTGTATGTGCATACCAAACAAAAACACTATCAATTAGTGTTGCAGGGGCTTTTATCTTACATGATTTTATAAGATATTTTCAAAGGAAAATTGGGTTTAAGATTTTGTTTCTTAAAATGTTTGTTTTTCTTTCAATTTTTCTTTCAATAAATGTTTTAATCCATTTAAACTATCCTAGTTCAAGTAGCGGATATTTAGCTCAATTATTACCAATTAATCCTAAAAGCATATTAGATAATATTAGTTATTATACTGATTCACTAAATTGGTTTTTATACAATTCCAATTTTTTTATTTTTCTCACTACTCCTTTTATGTTTTGGGGAATGTATTTGTCTATAAATCGGAATTTGGTATTGACATTAATAACTCTATTACATTTTATTTTGCTGCTAATTTGGCCTTTTCAGCAGGGTTTAAGATTTATTTTTTTATTAATTCCAATTTATTTTTATTTTTTTTGTTTAGGTTCTAGCTTCTTTTTTGAGGCTTTTGCAGAAAAATATAAAACAGCAAAAATTATCAACTTCAGATACAGTGTTCTTTGGGTGCTACTATTTTTCTCTATTTTTAACACCTTAAATCAGGCACATTCAGGGAATCTTACACCTAATGATATTCAGTCGAATGGTTCAATTGAGCTTTTTGACTTTATTAAGTCAAATACTAAACAAACAGATAAATTCATTTTCTTCAAACCAAATGTTTTAAGATTGATTTGTCAGCGAGAAAGTGTTTACTTACTTGACTCTAAAAAAATAAAAGATATGCATTCAGCTTATTGGATTCATAATAAAAACGAACACTTATCCGATACCTCTGGTTTGAAAATGGTATTTAATAATGCTAACTTTATTGTGTTTCTCATAAAGTAAATTTTATCATAAGTTACTTTTTACTAAATACTACATAATTAGTAATTCTGCCACTTTTGCTTTTTGAGGTAAAAGTGGTGTCTATTTTAATTTGTTGTATTTTTTTTAGATTTTCTAAAGTCAAATTTGCCTCCATTACACTTAGCCAATTATCCCAAATTATTATCTCATCTTTTTTTAGAGCGTCAAGATTATTTACTTTACTTGTAATTTTAACTTTTGTTGTATCAAATGGATCAAGATTTAAAAAAAAAGGTATTGAGATATCTGCTACAATTATTGTTTTAATATCTATTCTTTTTTTTAAATAAGGAACAATTTCTTTTTTTATTAAAGTTTGAGACTCCTCTAATTTAAAATCATCAGGAATTTTATAAGATGATGGTGTATTTAAAAAGGGGAAGATGACTATTACTATGATTAAAATGTACTTTGGAATATCTGTTTTATTTTTTAAAAAAATGTTTATTGTATTTTCTATATTGTTTATTGAATCCAGTATAATTATAGCCGCCAAAGGAACAACACTCACAAATACCCGAGTTAGTCCCATAGAATTGAATATGCCCATTGCCCAAAAACAAGTATGCGCAAAGAAAAATGCTACAAAGCACCCATAAATCAACCATAACTTTTCAGGGACTATGCTTTTTTTATTTATAACAGAGATTAACAATGTTATTAATCCAATTATCAATAATGAATATTCAATCAAACCAAAATGAAAATAGAGTTGTTCAAAGAAATGTATCCAGGTTCCTTTTCCGTAGCTACTATTCAAGTGTGCATATGGAATTTTATTAAAGACCCAAAAAAAATCTTTGTAGTAGGTATAACCAATAATTGCCATAATAATATGACCAGTAACTAGCCAAGGAATGAATTTATATTTGCGAGAAACAATTAAATAAATTAAAAATACACATATCATTACAAGACCCTCTGAGCGAACAAAAGGAAGAAATGAGATTATACAAACCCCCAAGATATCCTTTTTACATAAGATAAAATAAATAGCTATTATAATCATAGCTGCCGATAGGGGTTCTGTCAATCCTGAAAGTGTAACGTCTACAAATAATATTATTGAAAACAATATTGTGGGATACCATTCTCGGTTTTTTATTTTCAAAACCTCAAGAGTTTTGTAGCCCCAATAACATGCAATAAGGCTCATTAATACATTGAATAGCTTGATCCCAATGAATCCAAATTGTGCAAATGGACAAGATAGCATTGTATATACTGGTTTTGCCCAATGATTAAAGAAGTTTTCGGGGTGTTCTATGGCATATTTAGAATACATGTAATGGAAAACACTATCTCCTCCTCCCCCAGTACCATCAATTAAAATTGCCAATGAAACTAGTATTAAAGCAATTATTGTAAATGAAATGGAAAATACATTTAGTTTAAAAGAATTCATTAAGGAGGATTTATCTTTTTAGTAAACCATACTTTAAAATACAATAAATTGCCCTAAATCCATCTTTAGCACCAATTTTTTTTCCTTCAGCATAGGTTCTTCCATAGTACGATATACCTACCTCATAAATTCTAATTGCTGGAATTCTCGAAATTTTGGCTGTTACTTCAGGTTCAAATCCAAATCTATTTTCTTTTAGAATTAAGGACTTAATAATTTCGGATTTGAACATTTTATAGCAAGTTTCCATGTCTGTAAGGTTAAGATTGGTGAACATGTTTGACAAGGTTGTTAAGAATTTATTTCCTATAGAATGCCAAAAAAATAAAATCCTATGAGGATTACCTCCCATGAATCTTGAGCCATAAACAACATCTGCGAAGCCATCTATGATGGGTTTTAATAGTAAGTTATATTCGTTTGGATCATACTCTAAATCGGCATCCTGAATTATGATAATATCACCAGTTGCTTCTTTTATCCCTGTGTGTAATGCCGCACCTTTGCCTTTGTTTGCATTATGTTTTACATATTTTATGGATTGGTAATGAGTCTTTTGCAAATCTAAAACAACAGCTTCTGTGTCATCTTTAGAACAATCATTAACAATAATAATTTCTTTGATGTAATTGCCAATAAGAACCACATCTTCAATTTTCTTTAAAATTAAATGGATTGTTTTGGCTTCATTATATGCAGGTATTACAATACTTAGTTTTGGTGACATTTAGAGTGATTTTGACAGATAAAAATGAATACAATTATATATAAAATATTTTTGGGCAGCAATTGCCATGATTTTTTGTGGTTTTTTATTAATTTGCTCCATGTCTAATAAGATAGAATTGTCATTTGTAGTTCCATTATATAATGAGGAGAAGAATATTGCCAGATTACATAAACGCCTATTATCTTTAATTGAAAACTTACAAATACCATCTGAAATTATTTTAGTTGATGATGGTAGTACTGATAATACTTCTGCCATGATGAGCAGCATTTCATTTGCTGATAGCCGATTCAATTCAATCTTTCTTTCTAAAAATCATGGACACCAATTGGCCTTGACAGCAGGTTTGAGATATGTTAGAGCTTCCAAAGCAGTTTTTATTTTAGATGGAGATTTACAAGATCCACCAGAAATGATCATTGAATTTTTGAATAAGTTAGATGAAGGATATGATGTTGTATACGGCATAAGGAAAAGTCGTAAAGAATCATTTTTTAAAAGGCAACTATATTGGTTTTATTATCGTTTAATAAAAAAAATTGCAAACATTGAATTACCTGCAGATAGTGGGGACTTTGCTTTAATAAACAGAAAGGTGCTTGACTATCTTAACTCAATGCCAGAGCAAAACAGGTACCTACGTGGCATGCGGGCTTGGGTGGGTTTTAAGCAAACTGGTATTGAATATGATAGATCAGCTAGATTTGATGGAGATAGCAAATATTCATGGAAAAAATTATTTGAATTAGCTTACAGTGGTATTTTTAACTTCAGCGACTTTCCAGTTAAATTCATTACTCGATTAGGTGTAATATCTATAGTAGTATCTTTAATTTATTTAGTAAGTGTATTTATCAAGAAAATATGGTTTGATGGAGTTCCAGTAGGCTTCACAGCCTTGATTGCTGCCATTGTTATGTTTGGAGGTGTACAATTGATTTCTCTTGGGGTAATTGGAGAGTATGTATTAAGGATATACAAACAAGTGCAGCAAAGACCTTTGTTTATTGTAGATAAGGTGATACGCGAAAAAGAACTAATGAATGGGCAAGATATACAATCTTAATAGCTTGTTCTACTTAGGATTAATTCCACCATTTCAATCGTAACTTCATGTCCGCCCTCGAATTCTATGTATTCATGAGGTGTGTTTTGATATAGGTTTATTAAAGTTTTTATTCTATCTTCTTTTATTAGCGAATCATTTTTACCTCTCACAATGGTGCTTGTTATATTTGCTAATCTAGTAGGTAATGTATCTTGAAACTCCTTCGCTATTTCACCGGCATACAAAACAAAATGGTGAAATGAAAAATCATTACTTTCAATCCATCTTGAGGCTGTTGTTACCCCTTGCGAAAAGCCCAAAACATTTATCCTGACATTAGGTTTTTTAGTTAATTCAAGTGACAGAAAAAGCTGATTAAGATAGTTGCAATAGTCTTTAATTTCATTCATTCTGTCCTCACTCGACATCCAACTTGCCACAGGATTACCCGTAAAGCCCCGTGAATAAAACTTATTTAAACCTTCAGGTGCAATAAAGAGAATATGATCATTATTTGTAGTTTCAAATTTCCGCAAAATATCCTTTGCCAATTGGGCGTATCCATGAATTACAAACCAAACTTCTTTTGTGTTATCTTTTAGAGTACCTATTGTGTAATACCTGGCCGTTTTAATTATGTCAATATGGTTTTCTTGCATCGATATTTATTTCTTTTTCACTGCTTCGTATATAGCATCTTGTAGATGGGTTCTCACATTTAGCTCTGTTAACTTTTTGTTTTCAGCATTCGGGTTTATTCTATTTGATAGGAATACAAACACCAAATTGTTTTTAGGGTCTGCCCAAGTGCATGTGCCTGTAAATCCAGTGTGTCCAAATGTTTGAGGGGAACAAGATAGGGAGGTTGGGCTTGCTTTTTCGGGTTCAGTTTCAGGCTTATCAAATCCTAAACCTCGTCTATTGCCTTTTTTCATCTGTTTTTTAGTGAATAGCTCAACAGTTGATGATTTAAATATTTGACGACCACCGTATGAACCTCCATTTAATAACATTTGCATAATTACCGCTATGTCATTGGCATTTGAAAACAAACCCGCATGTCCACTAACACCTCCAAGCATGGCTGCAGCAGGATCGTGCACAAATCCCTGTAGTAATTGTTTTCTAAAAATAGTATCCAATTCAGTTGGCACTATCCAAGCTCTATTAAATGTTTTGATAGGATTGAAAACCATACTTGATAGTTTCAATGGGTTGTATATATTTTCTCTGAGATAAGTTTCAAAATCCTGATTGCTGATTACCTCAACCACTTTTCTCAACATCATAAATCCCAGATCACTGTATACATAATTACCTTGTGTTTTTAATTCGCTATTTGCTATGGTGCTCCATATCTCTTTCTCGTAATCCTTGTTTAAATAGATGCTATCAGCAACCTGAATGGTATATATACTGTCTTTTGTTTTTGAGTATATATTAGGGTTTAGTTGTCCAGCAATAAGTGTTTTCTTATAGAAAGGAATGAAGGGAAATAAGCCGGCTTGGTGCAGCATAATATCTTTGATTTTCAACTTCTCTTTATCACTTCCTTTTAACCAAGGCAAATACAATCCAATTTTATCGTCAAGACTTATTTTACCTGTTTCATACAATTTCATCATGGCCAAAGTGGTGCTCATAATTTTAGTTAAAGATGCAATATCATACAAATGATAGTTTGTTACGGGCTTCAATGAATCGTAGGTTTGAAACCCAAATGATTTGTTATAAACCACTTTGCCATCTTTTGCCACAAGCACTTGGCAGCCTGGCATTGCCTTCTGCCTTATGGCATCAGTTATTATGCTATCAATAGCTGTGAAATTGTTTCTTGGTATATCCATTTCTTCTGGATATACATATTCAAGAACATTCATCCTTTCGGTCTCAATGCCACTGCCCAAAGGGAAAGTGGGTGTAACTGAAACTGGCAATTTGCCATTTGTAGGATAGGCACCGAACAAGGCTTGTGCTGCTAGCTTATTGTATATAGGAAGGTCTTCATATGAAACAATGATGTTTCTGAAATTAGTAAAATGTTGGAGAATATATGGATTGCCATTGTTTACCAAAATACATTTTCTACTTGTATTAAGTCTATTAATGAAATCAATCTGTTGTTGTGTTAAGCCTAATTTTTTACTTACAAATCTGCTTGTGCTATGAAGGCTAATTATAACCAAATTATAGTATTGAAGTTTTTCATACAGCGAATCAAAATTGAATTTAGAATCATTTTTATCAATTGCATAGAAATCGCATTTGGTATAGTTGTTTACCATTTGCTGAAAGTCGCTAAGCATTGGATTTCCAACTGCTACACTCGCTATTTTGTATTTATCTGCATCTACAAGTGGAATAATATTATCCGCATTTTTAACTACAGTTATACCGCTTTTAACTACTTTCTTTATGAATAATTCTGTTTCACAACAATTTAAATCATCAGTTAAATGTTCACTATTGATGGGCTTGTAATTTCCTAAGCCACACCAATATTTTGCGGTAAGAATTTTTTTGCAACTTTGGTTTACTTGCTCCCAAGTTATTTCACCACGTTTGATATATTCTTTTATCATGTGTATGCTCTGAGGAACATCTTCAACAAATAATAACATGTCATTACCAGCTGCAAATGCTTTGGCGGCCACCTCTCCAGGACTATAATAGTTGCTTACAGCTTTCATGTTTAGTCCATCAGTAATAACAATACCTTCAAAACCCATTTCTTTTTTTAAAAGGCCGTTTATTATCAATGGGGATATGGATGATGCTATATTGGGTGTTGAATCTAAAGCAGGCACGAATAAATGTGCACTCATCACGCTTGCCACATCATGTTTAATTAACTCTTTGAAAGGATATAGCTCAAGTGAATCTAATCTTTTACGATTGCCTTTAATTACTGGTAATCCAAAGTGTGAATCATTCTCTGTATCCCCATGGCCAGGAAAGTGTTTGGCACAAGCCATTAGTTGTTGCTCTTGCATGCCTTTAGTATATGCTATGCCATGTTTAGCAACTGTAAATTTGTTTTCACCAAAACTCCTATCGTTAATAACTGGATTGGCCATATTGTTGTTTACATCTACATCGGGTGCAAAATTCAAATGAATACCCATTCGCTTGCATTGCTTGCCAATCTCACTTCCATATTGTCTTGTAAGCTCAATGTCGTTAGCAGCGCCTAATATCAACTGTCTTGGGAAAACAGGTACACTATCCAACCTCATGCTTAAACCCCACTCACCATCTATTCCAATTAGTAAGGGAACTCTACTTATTTTTTGATATTGATTAGTAAGTTTAGCTTGTTTGTTGGGTGTTCCTTTAAAGAAAATTAAACCCCCTACACCAATTTCTTTTATTTGGCATTCTATATCTTGAACATGGCTTTTGTCTTTATTGCTCCATGCCGCAACCATCATCAATTGGGCGATTTTTTCATCATTGCTTAATGAATTTAAAACGGAATCAACCCATGGATTGCTTTTTGTCCAATTTATGCTTCCCGATTGAGCATGGGTTTTACCACATATCAATAAGCTTAAAAGGATGTATAAAATGTTCTTAATCAAGTTGTCTGTATTTGTTTGCAAAATGCACAAATTAGCCTATTCTTTCCCCAATTATTTATAAACGGATGTTAAGTATTTTATAATTTGTAAAATGTATGAAGGATAATTTCACTTTTAAAATATATTTGACTTCATAAATTTAGTATTTTCATGAAGGCCAAATTATACACCCTCCTTTCTTTTTTTGCAATACTAACAAATGTTGGTGCTCAAAATAAGGATTCAATTATTATTCGAAATTTCTTTAACGAAGCCTTTACCAATGGTAAGTGTTATGCTCAACTTGATCATTTATGTAATAAAATTGGCAATCGAATTAGTGGTTCGGCAAATGCAGCAAAGGCAGTTGAATTTGCTTATGAGTCGCTGAAGAAAGAGGGTTTTGATTCAGTGTGGTTGCAACCCGTTATGGTGCCTCATTGGGTAAGGGGTGAAAAAGAACTAGGATATTTTGTAAGCAATAAAAAGAAAACCCCTGTTCATATTTGTGCTTTGGGAAATAGTGTGGCCACTGCCAAAGAAGGTATTCAGGCTAAAGTGGTTGAAGTGAAAACCTTTGAAGAACTAAAAAAAATAGGTAGAGAGAAAGTTGAAGGTAAAATTGTTTTTTTTAGTCGTCCATTCCCTGATGCCATTATTAGTGGTGCTTACGGAGTCACAGTGGACCAAAGGGGTCAAGGGCCATTAGAAGCAGCAAAATTGGGTGCAATAGGGGTAGTAGTTCGTTCAATGACCCATGCACACGATAACTTCCCACATACAGGTGCTACAGGATATAAAGATAGTGTTACTAAAATACCAGGTTGTGCCATAAGTACCATTGATGCTGATATACTGAGTCAAACACTTAATGAAAACCCATCAACGGAATTTTATTTTAAGCAAAATTGCATGATGCTTCCTGATGTGCTTTCATACAATGTGGTAGCAGAAATTAAAGGTTCAGAAAAGCCAGATGAGATAGTTTTAGTGGGTGGTCACCTTGATTCATGGGACGTTGGAACAGGTGCGCATGATGATGGTGCAGGAACTGTTCAGAGTATGGAAGCCTTAAGATTATTTAAAGCAACAGGAATAAAGCCTAAAAGAACCCTTCGTTGTGTGTTGTTTATGAATGAAGAAAATGGTTTGAAAGGTGGTTTGAAATATGCTGAGCTAGCTGAATTAAACAAGGAAAAACATTTAGCTGCCATTGAAACCGATGCTGGTGGGTTTATGCCTCGAGAGATAGGTATTGCGGTATCTGAAGAAAAGCTTCTTGGCCTTCAATCTTGGCAAAAATTATTAGCACCTTATGGCATTCAGACCATCAATATCCATGGAGGTGGAGCCGATATAGGGCCTTTGAAAAAACAAGGTGTTGTCATGATTGGTTATCATCCTGATGGACAAAAGTATTTTGACTACCACCACACAGATGCTGATACTTTTGATAAAGTGAACAAAAGGGAATTACAATTTGGTGCAGTTACGCTTTCTGGTCTAATGTGGCTAATTAGCGAATATGGTTTATAAGAACACTTAGCAACTTATTTTATTTACTCTATTGGCATGTCTTCCACCCTCAAAGGTAGTACTGATAAAGGTTTGAGTGATTTGCTTCGCTAAATCCAAATCTATAAATCTTGCTGGTAAACAAACAATGTTAGCATCATTGTGCGTGCGAGCTAATTTGCTTAATTCATCTTGCCAACAAATAGCTGCACGAATGCCTTGGTGCTTATTGGCTGCCATAGCAACGCCATTCGCGCTTCCACAAATCAATATACCAAGCTCATTTTCTTTGCTTTCAATAGACAAGGCAACTGGATGTGCAGTATCTGGGTAATCCATTGATTCAGTTGAGTATGTACCGAAATCTTTTACTTCATGGCCCAATTCGCTCAACATATTTTTGATAGCTTCTTTGTATTCAAATCCTGCGTGATCGCATCCTATGGCTAATTTCATAATTGTATTTATTATCTAATTCTGTTTTTTTCTACTCGTAATGCCACAAAAATACTCAACTCATATAGGGCATAAAGTGGCAATGCCATCATCAGCATACTTGCCATGTCTGGTGAAGGTGTGATGACAGCAGCTATGATTAATATGATAACAAATGAGTGCTTACGATATTTTCTCATAAATGTAGCACCTATCAAACCAATTTTTACCAAGAAATACACCAAAATGGGCATTTCAAAAATTAATCCTGTGGCAAAGGTCATTGTTGAAATAAACGAAACATATGATTCGAGGTTAATTTCATTACTAACCAAATCACTTACCTTATATGAACCAAGGAATGAAATTGACATTGGACTAAGTAAGAAGTAACCAAAAAATATTCCAGCAAAGAATAATATCGAACTATAAAACACCAATCCTCGAGCATATTTTATTTCTTTATTGCTTAGCGCTGGTTTAATAAAGGACCAAAATTGCCAAAGTACTACTGGAAACGCAACGATCAAACCGCCAATAAATGAAATCCAAAGATGCTGGGTAAACTGACCTGTCATACTGATGTTTGACAAAACAAAACCAATATCCTTAAAGCAATACTCATCAGTTCCTTTCACCATGTAGGAAAGCTTGCAAAGGGCTTGATAGCTAAGGAAATCTTTATGAAGAGGGCCAAATAACACCACGTCAAAAACAAAATGTTTGTTAAGAAACAAGAAAACGGATGCAATGGCGATGGCTATTGTTGAGCGAAACAAGTGTTTTCGTAACTCATCAATATGGTCGAAAAAACTCATTTCCTTTTGGTCTTCTCCGTTGTCGTCAATCTGGTCTAGTGGCATGGCTATTAAGCTGCAATAATAACATTTCTAATTGACGACTTGAAGTATTTTCTTGATTTTTTTAGCCTTATTAATTTAACTTTAACCAAGTAAAACAAAAATTGTACTTTTAAATTACTTGGTTAAATATATTTATATCAAGTAAAATGAAAATTTTATTTTGATTTTTCATGCTTAATAACTTTCTTTGTCTTGTGATAAATAGAGATGATATAGCTAAATTAACCTTAAAAGCAGGATGGGCTCCGGCCATTGCTATTTTAGGGCCAAGGCAATGTGGTAAAACTACACTTGCCAAGGCATTTGGTGCATTGCAAAGCAATGGCTTCATTTATCTAGATTTAGAAAGCCCAACTGACAGAGCCAAACTAACCGATGCGGAAGCTTATTTGAAACTCAATGAAAACAAGTTAGTTATAATAGATGAAGCACAGTTGATGCCTGAAATATTTTCTGTTTTACGATCGGTGATTGACTCAAATAGGCGAAATGGAAGGTTTTTATTGCTTGGTTCAGCATCGCCAAATTTAGTGCATGGTGTCACTGAATCATTGGCTGGAAGAATATCGTTTTTAGAACTTGGTCCTTTAAAATTACAAGAAATTTGTAATAGTGGCTACGATTGGCGAACACATTGGCTAAAAGGTGGATTTCCACAAGCGTTTTTAACCGAAAATAACTTGGCTTGGGCTGATTGGATGGCGGCATTTATAAAAACCTATACCGAGCGCGATTTCAGGTTGCTTTTTGGTGTAAATTTAAACTCCGTAGCCATTGCTAAACTTTGGCAAATGTTGGCTTATAACCAAGGCAATATTTGGAAAGCAGAAATGTATGCCAATTCGTTGGGCGTAAGTGCGCCAACTGCTAATCGCTATTTTGAGTTTTTGGAAGGTGCGTTTTTGGTTCATAGACTGCAAGCTTTTACAGCCAATACCAATAAACGCATGGTTAAAGCCCCAAAGGTATATGTAAAAGATAGTGGCATTGTACATTATGTAAATAGAATAACAGATAATGATACTTTGCAAAGTCATCCAATTATTGGGGCTTCGTGGGAAGGTTATGTTATTCAACAAATTTATGCGAGCAGACCCGAAGGAATGGATATGTATTATTACAGAACTCAAAATGGTGCAGAGGTAGATGTGGTATTGGTTAAAGCCAATCAACCTGTGGCTTGTATTGAAATAAAATTATCGAATGCACCTGCTGTTAGTCGTGGGTTTTATAATTGTATTGACGATTTAGGCACCACCCAAAATTATGTAATCACCCCTAGCAGCGACACTTATCCAATAAAAAATATTTGGGTTTGTAGCTTAGAATATTTTTTGAATAAGTATTTAGGGGAAGTATAAAACAAAAAAGCTTGACACTTTTCTATGTCAAGCTTTTATAAAATATTGGTTGAATAAATTTATGCTAATTTTTCTGCTAATGAATTGTTGTAGATGTTAGCAAAATCAGCTGTTTTGCCAAAATCAGTACCATTAACAATAATATTATTTTCTGTTACAGTTCCTAGCTTTTCAAATGGCATGTTTAAACCGTTTAAGTAACTCTCAACTTGGGCACAATTGTTTGCTTTTACTGAAATTACCACACGTCCTTGTGCTTCACCAAATAAGAAAGCATCAGTTCTTAAGTTTTGGTTGTTGAGCGGAGTCGAAACATCAAAACTTAAGTTTCTGTTCATAGCACTTTCTAATAAAGTAATGAATAGACCGCCTTCACTGCAATCGTGAGCTGATTCAATATGATTACCATTAATTAAACCTAATAAAGCTTTATGTAATTGATGTTCTTCGTCTAAGTTAAAGTATGGTGCTGGCGAATATTGTACTTTATGGTAATGCGCTAAATAATGCGATGAACCAATATCGTTTTTGCTATTGCCTAGCATATAAATTACATCACCCGCATTTTTAAAATCCATGGTCATGTGTTTTTTATTATCGCCAATTAAACCCACCATTCCAATGGTTGGAGTAGGGAAAACAGCATCGTTATCACTGCTTTGGTTATAAAAACTTACGTTTCCACCTGTTACTGGTGTGTCAAACTTTTTACAAGCTTCGCCCATGCCTTTTATGGCATACACAAACTGGTAATACACTTCGGTATTATAAGGATTTCCAAAATTTAGGCAGTTAGTAATGGCCGCAGGCTCAGCTCCTGCACAAACCAAATTACGAGCTGCTTCTGCTACCGCAATTTGTCCACCAACAAATGGATCAGCCCAAACAAAACGGCTGTTACAATCTACTGTCATGGCAATTGATTTGTCGGTTCCTTTAACTTTCACCACCGATGCATCGCTTGGCGCATTGGTAGTTTGGTTAATGGTTCCCACCATGCTATCATATTGGTTATACACCCATCTTTTAGATGCAATATTTGGGTGGGCAGCTAAGAATTTAGCTACTTCAATGGCAGACCCTTCGACTCCGCTCAGGGTGACATCAGGAATTGAACTGATATCAAACTTTGCAATCTCTTCAAAGTATTTTGGCTCGGTGTATTCGCGATGATAAACAGGAGCGCCACCACCTAAAACTAAACTTTCTCCAGGAATATCGGCTCTCAATTCATCGTTCATGTAATATTGAACACGGCCCGAATCGGTTACTTCTCCAATAATATTATAAGTTAAATCCCACTTTTCCAAAACTTTTTCAACTTGAGCTTCCATTCCTTTTTTCACAATTACTAGCATACGCTCTTGGCTTTCTGATAAAAGAATTTCCCAGTCTTTCATGCCATCTTGGCGCATAGGAACTTTATCTAACCACACTTTCATTCCTGTTCCGCTCTTTGCACTCATTTCGCTAGTTGAGCAAGTAATACCCGCAGCACCCATGTCTTGCATTCCAACAATGGCATCGGTATCAAGCAATTCCATACTAGCTTCCAAAATCAATTTTTCCCAGAAAGGATCGCCTACTTGAACTGATGGCAAATCTTTAGCTGAATCTTCAGTAATGTCCTTACTTGCAAATGCAGCCCCATGAATTCCATCTTTACCAGTAGCTGAACCAAAAATATAAACTGGGTTACTAACGCCTTCAGCAATGGCAGAAACTGTTTTACCTACTTTGGCGATGCCCACACTCATGGCATTTACCAGTGGGTTTATTTGGTAGCAATCATCAAAATATACTTCGCCACCCACAGTTGGGATACCAAAAGCATTTCCATAATTTCCAATTCCTTTAACCACTCCACGAACCAACCATTTGGTTCTTTCATTATCTATATTTCCAAAACGCAATGAGTTTAGTTGCGCAATGGGGCGAGCACCCATTGAAAAAATATCTCTGTTAATTCCGCCCACACCCGTTGCAGCGCCTTGATAAGGCTCAATGGCACTTGGGTGATTATGACTTTCAATTTTAAAACAACAAGCTAATCCATCGCCAATATCAATCAAACCTGCATTTTCTTCACCTGCTTCAGCCAACATTTTTTCGCCTTTTTTAGGCAATGTTTTTAGCCAAACAATAGAATTTTTATATGAACAATGCTCACTCCACATTACTGAGTAAATACTCATTTCGGTAAAAGTGGGCGTGCGACCTAAAATTTCTTTGATTTTTTCAAATTCTTCTGGTCTAAGACCCAATTGCTGTGCTTGTTCAAGTGTGGCTAAATTGCCCGATGGAATAGATTGATTCATATGTAAAAATGGAGTGGCAAATTTGCAGATAAAATCTCAAACTAAATAAAAATATGTTATTTACTTTTGCCACATGATTTTTACGGATACCCACACCCATTTATATGCCTCAGAATTTGATAATGACAGAAAAGAAAGCATTGAAAAGGCTATAAAAAATGGGGTGACTCGTTTTTTTTTACCCAATATTGAAACGGCTAGCATCCAGCCCATGCTTGATTTGGTGTGGCAATTTCCTGAAAATTGTTACCCCATGATGGGATTGCATCCATGTTCTGTGGATGCCAATTTTGAATCACAACTTTTTCAAATTCAAAAGTGGTTTAGAAAGAGAAAGTTTTATGCGGTAGGGGAGATTGGTTTAGACTATTATTGGTCAACTGAATTTAAAGATCAGCAACTAACAGCCTTTAGAAAACAATGCCAATGGGCCATTCAGCAAGATTTACCAATTGTTATTCATTCGAGAAATTCAAACACCGATTTAATAACCTTGTTGGAAGAAATGAAACATCCTAAACTTCGAGGTATTTTTCATTGTTTTAGTGGCAATGCTGAGGAAGCGAAAAAGGTGGTTGAATTAGGGTTTTACCTTGGCATTGGTGGTGTTGTAACTTACAAAAACAGCGGTTTAGACGCTGCCATTGCTGATATTGATTTACAACATCTTGTTTTGGAAACTGATTCTCCGTATCTCGCTCCAGTGCCTCATAGGGGCAAGCGTAATGAGAGTTTTTTCATTATAGATATTGCAAGGAAATTGGCAGAATTGAAAGGTGTCGGTATAGCCAAGGTAGCTGAAATAAGTACAGAAAACTCAAGAAAAATATTTTCTGTATAAACAAAATCTACATTTCTCTTCGAAGACGCGCTACAGGGATATTTAACTGTTCTCTGTATTTAGCTATGGTTCTACGAGCAATGTTGTAGCCTTTTTCTTTCAAGATATCCATCAATTTCTCATCGGGCAATGGCTTGTTTTTATCCTCAGCTTCAATAGCGTCTTTCAATATTTTTTTTACCTCTCTGCTGCTCACTTCTTCTCCATCATCTGTGCTAATACCCTCACTAAAGAAAAACTTAAGTGGAATTACACCCCATTCTGTTTCAATGTATTTGCTATTTGCCACACGGCTAATGGTAGAAATATCAAGGTTTGTAGCTTCTGCAATGTTCTTTAAAATCATCGGACGAAGCTTGGTTTCGTCTCCATCCTCAAAATAGGCTTTTTGGTATTGCAATATGGCATTCATGGTATGCAGCAACGTATTCTGTCTTTGCTTAATACTATCAATAAACCATTTAGCACCATCTAATTTTTGCTTGATAAACTGAACTGATTCTTTTTGCTCCCTTGTTGGGTTTTTAGCCTCATCAAAACCTTTCAAAGTTTCCATGTACGAACGACTAATTCTTAAATCAGGTGCGTTTCGAGAATTTAACAATACTGATAGTTTACCATCGTCATTAATTAAAATAAAATCAGGGGTAATATACTGTGCCCTGGCACTGCTAATACTATCACCTGGTTTAGGATTTAGTTTGGTAATGATTTGAATGATGGCTTTAAGCTGTTCTTCGTTTAACTTTAACTGCTTAATGAGTTTATCATAATGTTTTTTGATAAAGTCATCAAAATGATTTTCAAGAATATCTATGGCCAGTTCTATGGCGCGGTTATAAAAATCTTTTCTTTTTAATTGTATAATCAAACATTCTTGCAGGTTTCTAGCACCAATTCCTGCAGGGTCTAATTTCTGAATTTTTTGAAGGCAAATTTCCATTTCAGGTAATTCAGCCTCAATGTTTTGGGCAAAGGCCAAATCGTTGATTATGGCCTCCAATGGACGTCTTAAATATCCATCATCGTCAATAGTCCCGATAATTTGTGTGCCAATCACAAGTTCTCTATCATCTTCGGCTATAGAATTGAATTGCTCTTGAACATGCTGGTGAAATGATTCCGTTTCGGTTATAGGTGTTTCCTTTCGCTCTTCATCACCTTCGTCACTTAAATGGAAACCATCAGGCTCATATTCATCATTCACATACTCTTTCACATCGTATGCTTCATCCATCATGTAATCATCTATGGATCTATCTTCTTCTATATCAGTAGTGGATTCGGTTTCAGCTTTTGGATCATCAGAGGGCATCGAGTCTTCGTCCTTTGCGCTCAGCAATGCCGGATTTTCAATCATTTCTAAATCTACTCTTTGCAAAAAATCCACAGTACTAAGTTGAAGTAACTTAATAAATTGTATCTGTTGAGGAGATAGTTTTTGTTGGAGCTTTTGTTGTAAACCTTGTTTTAGCATGATTTTTGCGTAATACAAAATTAGATTATTTTGACACTACTAAAAACAATATTTTTATATTTATACCTATTCGTTTGTTGAAAACTCAAATCCAATAAAATAGTAAAGGGAGGCTCTAAAAATTATAGGCCTCCCTTATTATTTGTTATTATTTGAAAAGGTATTTTTATTCTACAACAAACCGATACCCAACACCTCTAGCAGATCTTATATATCTTGGGTTTTTAGGATCGTCTTCAAAATATTTTCTTAAGGATAAAACAAAATTATCTATCGTTCTGGTATTTGGTATTACTGTATAATCCCATACTACTTTCAGAATGTGCTCTCTACTAATTACATTATTTCTGTTTTCGATAAGCATTCTCATCAGTTTGCTCTCTTTTTTAGTTAATGCAATTTTGCCACCAACACCTTGTGCCTCTAAATTTTCAAAATTTATCCAATTAGGTCCGAAGTGATATACTTGAGGAACATCGGTATGTTGTAATTTTTTGCTTTTTTCGACTAGTTTATTTACCCTAATAAGCAGTTCTTCAAGGTCAAATGGTTTAGTAAGGTAATCATCTCCACCTTTTTTTAGTCCTAATACTTTATCGCTTGCAGCGTTTTTAGCAGAAAGGAACATGATAGGAACATCTCCATCAAAAAGGCGAATGTTTTCGCAAACCGTTATGCCATCCATGCCTGGAAGCATAATGTCTAATACCACTAAATCAAAGCGTTGCTCTCTGAAAAGTCGTGTGG
>JBBALJ010000011.1:0-6125 GCA_040403075.1 Bacteroidia bacterium | reverse complement strand
AGCATAATGTCTAATACCACTAAATCAAAGCGTTGCTCTCTGAAAAGTCGTGTGGCATCATTACCATTTCCGCACACGACTACATTATAACCCTCTAGTTCGAGGTTTAGTTTCAATGCATGTTGAATATTTTCTTCATCTTCAACAACTAATATCCTGCTATTCATAATGTACTATGGTTTAATTAATACTTTGACATAAGTCATCTTAATTTCGTTGCAACGAGCGGATTAAATTTTGTTAAAAAAAATTTTGAAAATGGTTCCTTTTGGGTTGTTGTCAAGTATTTCTACCTGAGCCTTATGAAGTTGAACGATATTCTTGATGATAAATAGCCCTAAACCTGTACCCTTAGATTTTCTAGTATTTTCGTCTCCAGCACGATAAAACTTCTGAAAAACAGCTTTTTTATCATCAACTGAAATACCTTCCCCTTCATCCTTGACTTCCAGTATGGTTTTATTTTCTGATTGTGACAGTTCAATATGTATGGGGGTATTGGTGGGTGAATATTTTATGGCATTGTCTAATAAATTGGTAATTAGCATTTCAATAGCCATTTTATCACAATCTATATAAACTTCATCTTCAATGTTTTTTATGAGTCTTCCTTCAATTCCTCTAGGAGTGGCATATTTATTAATAATCTGGTTAAGCAAATCCGATAAGTTGTTTTCCATCAAGCTCAAATCAAATTTTTTGCTTTCTATCTGGGCGGATAGCAAAAGGTTTTCGACCAAAATTTGAAGTCTCTTCATGTCCAACAAAGAGTTTTTAAGGATGGTATTGGTTTTTTCTTTATCCAAATCTCTTTTGAGAAGCGTTTCGATGTATAATTTAACTGAAGCAATGGGTGTTTTCAGTTCATGGGTAATCGAAAGTAAGAAATTGTTTTGCTGTTTATTGAGTTTAATATTTTTTGAAAAAGTGCTATAAATAACCAGCATTCCCCAAAATAACAGAATCATCATCACCAAGCCTTCACCTACATATTGCCATGTTTTTCTTTTTATGTATAAATCGTGTTCTGTTATTGCATCTTCCTTTGGTATGATTTTAAAATCCTTGTTTGAAGTATAATTTACTAAGATTAATTCAGGATATGAGGTTTGTATAAAAGAATCAATTTGAACTTTACCATCAAGGTTTTTGTTTTCAATATGGAGTCGAGCTTCATTCACTTTTTCAATTATGTTTTGCTTTTTTAGCTCTGCAATTTCGCTATGGGCTCTGATGTGCGCTAGCGTCCACCAGGTGAAAGCTGCTAATACATAAAGTGAAACAATAATAAATATTACACGAGGTTTATTTGGACTCGTCATGGCTAAATATCCCAACTGGTATTACGATGGTGGCGTATGTATTTTTTGATATTTATCCAGAAAGCCAATATCAAATAAATAATAATGGGCGAACCCATGGTGATAAACGAGGTGTAAATAAAATATAACCTAATGCGAGCCCCTGAAATACCAAAGCGTTCGCCAAGGTAAGTACATACCCCGAAAACATGCTTTTCTACAAAATATTTAAGGTTTTGCATGATGCAAATGTAAATTATTGCTCAAATGTATTGCTTTTATTGGTACATATTCAACAATGCTAAGGAATAAATTTATTTATTGGCACAAAAGTCCAAGCATTGCCAACTTTGTGCTTTAAGTTTTCAGGTAAGAGCAACTTTGGCAAGGTGACCGAGCCCAAGCCAATCGCAGAGACAACCAAAAACTGTTCAAAGGAACTAGCTGATTGATGATATTTTAAATAATCACTCACAAGCAGGTATGAGCCAAATGCAATTGGAAGACCCAATACGGAATTTTTTAACAAGGTACGTCCGATGGATTCTCTTCTAAACTGTACAATTTCTTTGTATTTAATAATGCTTTGGTATCCTCTTCCATTTTTTTGCAATTTCTGACTCAACTTGTCCGAAACACCTTCATAGCTTCTACCCAAGTATATGCAACTATCGTCAGCACCCGTAACTTCGTCTTTTACAAAAGACAATTGACCATTGTATCCATGGTACTGAATGGTCATTCTATCCCCAAGTTTTACTTTAATTATCTTACCCGTTTGCGAGTTCACAATATTGAGTAATTGGTTTTGTGAATGGGCTGTAATTACTATAAAACTAAAGATGATAAGCCATGCAACTCTTCTCATTTTTCTAATAAAATTTCTTTTCCAATAATACACCTTAAACACTGAAGTTTACCACAATAGTTATTTTTTTGCTCTATCAATGCTTGAGTTTGCCAAGCATTTTCGGCTTGTATGCCAAAGGATTCCCACATTTTTGTGATGCTGTTTTGTTCCGCAGGCACTTGTTGTAACCAATCAAGGCTCTTATCACTTATTTCGGGTAGGTTTTGAATTTTTCCATAAGCAAATAGCATTGGTATCACAGCATTTATAATGATGCTTTCAATGGTACTTTCTCCAAGATTGAATTCCCTTTCACTTGTCTTTTGCCCTTTGTTGTGAAGGGCCTCCAAATTGATTTTATGATTAAACTTCAACTGGAAGAAAGGCATAATATCTTTTAGCTTTTCGGCTTTGATAATTTTTGAAAGCAGCTGACTGTTTTGATAAAGAAACAAAGCAAACTGTAGTAATCTTACGGTGGGGAAATTGGCTGGACGGGTGCGAGCGAATTTCCAAATACTTTTGTCTAAGCTTTGCAAATTGAATTTATGCTTGAGATACTCATACTCTTTTTTCAAAAAGTTCAAATAATCATCATCAAATCTGCCATCTAAAAAGCCTGCTGTTCCTAGCACCAAGGCCTCTATTTGACTTATATTATTCTTGTGTTTAGCAATAACCAAAAGAGGTAAATTTTGGCTTAACATTTCAAAGGCTAGTGCATTTATTTTTTGACCAAAATACCTAGCTGTAATTTGATAAAAGCACTGTTCAAAATTGTTTTCAGATTTTCTTAATAGCTCATTGATGTATTCGGTTTTCTTTTCTAGCCTTTCAATCAACACCCTTTCGAGCCAAAGGTTTAGCTTTATTTCGTTTGGTTTTGCAAAAACATTTTGGCAAGGTATAATACTTTGTTTTTGCATCAACTCATTGTGTTTGGTAACAAGCGAAGGGGGTAATAGCTTTTTGATTTCGAGGGTAGGTAATAATTTTCCGTCTTTATCTTTTAAAACCACATCGTCTTCATACACCACATGCAGAATCACATTTTCGTATCGTTTATCACTTTGATGCTTATGTCGATACCAATCGCTGGTTTTAACATGAATTTCTACATTTCCAGCCCATTCTAGGTCATTGATTTTTAATCTAGCGTTAAAAAAGTCAGGACCAGCATCAGTATTCTTAGTACCTGTGTGGCTCACATAAAGTCTCTGACCCTCGGTACAAGTAAGTTCTTTGCCTGCAAAAAACTTCTGTTCCCATAGAAATTGTATTAAATCTTCTCTCATAACTATGTAAAAACAAACATAAATAATGCTTTGGTAATTTGCACATCAAATTATTTTAGTAAGATTGCGGTTCGAATAAAAACATATATGAAAAAAATTATTACAATTTTGGCAATTTTTGTGACGCTAAGTAGCTATGCACAAACCACATTGCCTACAGCATGGAGCTTTGTGAACCCCTCACCTTCAGGGGCTACATCTAATAATCCCACAGGTCCTGAGTTTCCTGGCTCTACAGGTTGGTCAACCAAGTTGGATATCTCAGTTACAGGTTCTACACCATTTATATATTCTTCTGGACAAGATGGAAATGCTGCATGTCGCTTGGACCAAACAGGGGAGTATGTCAAAATATGGTTTACTGATAAGCCTGGAGCATTAAGCTATTGGATCAAAGGTACGGGTATTTCTCCGCTTCCTGCATTCACTGGAACTTTCAAAACCCAAGAGTCTGCAGATGGAAATACTTGGACTGATTTGCATGTTTTTGCAGCCGCAGATTTAACCAATGCATTTGCCAATATTACTGATAACCCTAAATCTACTAGCAGATATATCAGATTTTTTTACGCTGATAAGCAATCTAATTCAAACGTTTCTTTAGATAATGTTACATTAGCTAGCGCACCCGCTTCGCCATTGGCTACCATCAATGTGAAATTAGCTGGTGCAGATGTGGTAAATGGTAGCACAGCCTTAATAGGAAAAACAGCTAGCACACAATTTACTATTGAAAATAAATCAACCAGAGATACATTGTATATTACTGGAATGAACTTTAAAGGTGCGGCATCCACTGACTATTCAGTGAGTGGAGCACCTCAATTTGTATTGTCTGGTTCATCTGCAAACTTCAATGTTAATTTTTCAACAACTGCAACAGGTTCTAGATTAGCAACACTAGCAATTAGTAATACTGATGCCGATAAAAACCCTTTTAGCATTAAGATGTATGGTATTGGTGGTAATTTAGCCACTGAGCCAACAGACAAACCAAGTAATGTTACTTTTGGTGGAGTAAAGGCTTATACTTATTTTGTAATGATCGCTCCACCTTCAAACAAACCAGACAAGTATTTGGTATTAAGAAAAAAAGGTGCTGCTGTAACAGAAGTACCAGTGGATGGACAAACATATAGCAAAGGCGATAATATTGGCGATGCTCAAGTAGCTTATGTAGGCACTGATACCACTTTCAAGCCAACCTATGTTTTAGCTAATTCTACTTATAATTATGCAGTTTTCCCTTTCAATGGCCCTGTAGGTTTCGAAAATTATTTAACCACTAGCCCAGTAATGGGTGTTGTTACAACCACTGGTTCCAATGCAGGAAGCTATTACGCAAGTCTTGATCCAAGAAAAGCGAGTTTCTTAACCGACTTATCTGCAAAAATCAATTCACATGATACAATTTTTTATAGCAATTATACCATTACACTAATAAACAACTGGTTGGCAAAAGATACCACTGGTGGTAAAAAGGTCGTGTATTGCGTGTATACCAATATGCCTTATGTATACACCGAGCCATTTGTTTGGTGGAATGCATCAAGCTCAACAGGAACTTTGACAAGAGAACATACATACGCTCAAAGCTGGATGCCTAGCAATATGGATCCTAACACATGGCCACAAGCACCTAATGGAAAAGATTTTCCTGAGTATAATGATCAACATCATTTGTTTCCTGCTGACCAAACCAATGCTAACGGTCCTAGATCTAACAATACATTTGGCGAGGTGGTAACCCTTACCTCAACTTCTCCTTCTGGATATGGTAAATTAGGCAAAGATGCAAACAACAAAACTGTATGGGAGCCACGTGATGAGCACAAAGGAGATTTAGCCCGTGCCTTGTTTTATATGGCAACTTGCTACAATGGAGCTTATAGCCAAAACTGGGCTTTAAGTGGTGGTAAATTTGCTCAAGACACAGCTGTGTTAATGAAATGGCACAGACAAGATCCACCTAGTGATTTAGAAATAGCTCGTCATGAATATATCTATTCAATTCAGAAAAATAGAAATCCATTTATTGATAATCCTTTATGGGTATATGGTATTAACTTTACCAATATGACTTATACGCCAGGTATTATCAATGGTGTGAATGAGTTGAACACTGATTTTGCTAGAATTTATACCAACCAAGAAACAAGCGAAATAGTGGTGCAATTAGATAATGCTTCAAAAGCAAAAGTAACTGTAACCGATATGCTAGGCCGTGTGCTAAGCGAAGGTACTACTAGCAGCGATAAATATGCTGTAAACATGAGCCAAAAAGGTGTGTATGTGGTAGTGGTAGAAAACGAAAACAAATCAATTGTTAAAAAAGTAATGTTGTATTAATACCAATGTGAAATGGTTTTAGACCATTTCTTACATTGGTAAATACCGATTTGATAGTTGTTAGACCAAATTTATTGGTCTATTACAAATATCAGTTCGGTATAATTGCTTTTAACATAAATAGAAAGCCCATCGTTCAATGAACGATGGGCTTTTTTGTTTTTATTGTGGTATTTAAAAGTTACAAACTTTTGTTATTGATATTCGCAAGTGACGCTTTGCTTAAAACTTGCGAAAGCTTTGAAGAAAAATTTGTTTAATACTTTTTTTTTAATTTAACCCGTTGTGCGGTTGGATTACAAAGCGAATTTAATTTTATTGATTGGTTTT
>JBBALJ010000010.1:0-56288 GCA_040403075.1 Bacteroidia bacterium | reverse complement strand
ACCTTGTTTAGTTATTAATATTCAAATGTTTACAGTCTTAACTTAATGACATTGCTCGCTAGCGTCCCGCTAGTGAGTATATTAATAAGCCTCTGGCTGATTCTACCTATCTTCATTTCAAAACGTTATTACTTTTAAAGGACTAAAAACATTTGCACTACTACAGATATAATTTTCCGGCTCGTTTACCAATCCCGCCCTAACTGGATTCATATGTATATAGTCCATTTTTTGCTTAATAACTTCATTTGAATAGAGTAAAACAGTATGAATAGTATATTGCCAAAAATGATTTTTACTATATTGTTTATTGGCTTTTGCAAAATAATTGAACAAAGACAACAACCATTCTTTTCTACTTTCTTGCTGGTTATTTTCGATGGCTTTAATTATTTGTTTAGCACTATTACTTTTAAATCTTCCTAGTAACTCTTTCAAATCTTTATCTTTCCGTCTACATATCATGTGCATATAATTGCTCATGATAACATAGCTATAAATTTCTAAGTTTTCAATTTGTTGGCAATATTTCAAATTCTCAACCAAAATTTTTTTATAATCATTTCTAGTAAAAACATCAACCCAACCTACTGTGGTTAGCGTTATAAAATACAATTCATCAGGTGTGGTAATTCTAAATTCACTCATAAAGCCCTTGGCAAAATAATTCTATTTATTCAAAAAGGGCGAAACGCCTTATAAACACTCACTCGCAACATGCGAGCGAGTGCGTGAAATACTGGTGCGAGCGTCCGCTCGTTCCAATGCCTAAATGCATTGATAAACTATAATAAAACATCAATCGATATCATTCATTCAAAAAAGGACTATACATCATAATCGCATTGTTTTCTGCAACCAATTCTACACTTTCACTATTTGACTCAATATCTATAGACCGCTTCCATATTTTATTGTGTCTAGTGTAACCACCCCACCATTGTTGTTTGAAATGATGATCTGTTTCGAATACTTCATATTCTAATCCCCACTTATCAGAACAAGTAATCTCTCCATTCAAATACTCATCATCGAGCCATAAATTTATTTGAAATGTATTTTCGGTATTATTCACTAACTGAAGATCGATATAATTGTAAGATAAGGTGGCCCCACAAGCAAATGGAATTTTCCTGTTAATATCTGGAAACACATCATAACCATGCCTCCATCTTTCTTTAATGGTTAAAGGGGTATGAAGCGCCATCCAATAAATCAAATTACCCAATTGACAAAGTCCTCCACCCACACCTTTTGAGATTTTACCATTCTCAAGGGTTAATCCTTCCAAATATCCTTTTTGTTTGGTAGGCCGACCAACTAGCTTCCAAATCGAAAATACCTCATTGGGTTTAATGACCACATTATTAATATTTTGAGTGGCCAAATCCAAATTAACAACCTTATTGTGTTGCAAATACATTTCAACATCTTTAAGTGGTCTTAACAGAAATGATTTATGACTAATCAATACATTAACAAATCGCACTGATTTATCTGGTTTTGAATAATTACTATCCTTTAACCAATTCCATCTGCGTTTTAGGATAAAATATTCCTTACCTATGGTCTTCCGAAACCAGCCACGGTATTGTGGTTTTTCAACAGTGTTGTATTCCATTTACAATCAATAATTTATTTGGGAAGCCCCATTTAGTCACAAAAATAATCAAAACATGATAGCATAACACCGCAATTTTGCCTGCGGTTGGTGTTATCACCATACGCTAAATAGATGGTTGGTGACGATGCGCTAAACACCAAGCATAGGCAATCTGGATTGGTAAAGGACACCAACCTTGGACAGTGAACCTAATAGCAAAACACCGCAATTCCCAATATTTTAAGCATCTAAAACAGAGCAAATTTTGTGCTTTTAGCAATTTGATTTAGCTTCGCAGCTCCATTTTATGCAAATACAAATATTAAAATCAAAAATCCACCGTGCCGTAGTTACCCAAACTGAGTTGCATTATGTGGGCAGTATTACCATTGACGAGGATTTGATGGATGCAGCAAATCTTATAGAAAACGAAAAAGTGCAGGTGGTAAACGTTAACAATGGTGAGCGTTTAGAAACTTATGTGATTACTGGGGCTCGTGGCTCAGGTGTTATCTGCTTAAATGGCCCTGCAGCCCGCAAAGCTGCTGTTGGCGACCCTGTTATCGTAATATCTTATGGGATTGTGGAAATGGCAGAAGCCAAGTCATACAAGCCTATTGAAATATACCCTGACAATAACAACAAACTGGCTTAAGTGAACGCTAAGCTTAAATCCATTATCCAATATAGCCTCATTGCTGCCATTGGCGCTTTCTTCTTGTACTTTGCCTTTAAAGGGCAGGATTGGAATGAACTTTTCGAAAAAATAGCCAACGCTAATTTTTTGTGGCTTGGCTTAGGCATGGCAGTATCTCTGTTTAGTCATTACTTAAGGGCCTATCGTGCAGTGCTTTTATATGAACCCTTGGGCTATAAAGTATCTGCTTTGCATAGCTTTTATGCGGTTATCATTGGCTATATGATGAATTACTTTATCCCAAGAGGTGGTGAAGTATCAAGATGTGCGGCCTTATACAAAACCGATAATGTGCCAGTTGACAAATCCCTTGGTACTGTAGTAACTGAGCGAATTGTAGATTTATTCTTTATGTTGGCTTTGTTGGGTCTCATTTTCCTCATTCAGTTTGATTTGTTGTACAATTTCATTCAAGAATATCTACAAAAAAATCAAAGTGCAGCCAGCTCAGGACTTCCTATTAAGTGGATTTTGTTAGGAGGATTTGTATTCATAGCCATGATATTATTTGTTTTTAGAAATAAAATCATGCAACACCCATTGGTTCAGAAAGTTCTTCATTTCTTGAAGGGTTTCAATGATGGATTACTAAGCATTAAACAGGTAAAAAGTCCGTTATTGTTTATACTCCTAAGTGTGGGCATTTGGTCGTGCTACGTATTGATGATGTATTTCTGTTTGTTTGCCATGGAAGCCACGAAAGAATTAAGTTTTACAGCTTGTTTAACTGTTTTTGCCATCGGCACCATTGGAGTGGCACTTCCAGCGCCAGGCGCAGGTGCAGGCTCCTATCACTTTTTTGTTGCCCAAGCTTTGCTTATTTTTGGTGTACCTTTTAATGATGGTACAGCCTATGCCACTATGGTACATGGCGTGCAAATGCTGATGCTATTGCTTTTAGGTGGCATCATATCTGTATTGGTATTGAACAAGCAGAAAGCCAAATCATAATTAGCTAAATACATTTTATTATGAATAAAGATTTAGTCGTTTCAGAATCAGTTGACATACAAGCTTCTGTTTCTCAAGTATGGGAAGCACTTATCAATCCAAGTATTATCAAAGAATACCTATTTGGCACAAATACCATAACAGATTGGAAAGTGGGCAGTGAGGTGAGTTTTCAAGGAGAGTTTGATGGACATGCATACCAAGATAAGGGTATTGTTTTAGAAAACTATATGCACAAAACTTTGAGCTATAGCTATTGGAGTGGATTTTCAGGATTGGAAGACATGCCTGAAAATTATGCCATTGTAAAGTATACCATAAATAGCAAGAATCCTGACACTACTTCTTTCACATGGACTCAAACAGGCTATCCTAGCCCTGAAGCTCATCAACATTCGCAATCAGGAATGAAAGAGTTTTTAGAGCATATGAAGAGTGTGATTGAAAACAGTAAACACTAATATTTTCAGCCATGAAAAAAATCCTATACATAGCAATATTATTTTTTGCTTTTCAAGCAAAATCTCAAACCTATAATATTAATAAATCTGTCACTGTTTATACAGTAAAGCTAAAAAAGTCAAAAGCTGAATTAGACAATTTCATATCGAGTAAAGCAACTAAGCTGATCAAAAGTGAGCAAGATGAATCAACCATTAAGAATGAATTTATCATGCCCATAAATCAATTAAAATATTTGGATTCGTTGGTATTAAGTTTTGGCTATATCACTGAGAACAATTTCAATACCGAGAATGTACAGGATAAAATAAATCAGATTGAAAGTGACATTTTGGACGAACAAAAGGAACTTGATGATTATAAGCAAAGGTTGGACAAATCAAAAAATGATAATACCAATACTGAAGCATTTGAAAATTCAATTGAGCGAATTGAAAAAAATATAAAGCGACTGAAGAAAAACTTAAGAGAAATGGACACCAAAGACTCTTCAGTTTTTGTAAAAGTAAAAATTCAAGATGAAATAACTTACGCAAATCCTTCTAGCAGTGTATCGTATGTAAATATGCCAGGTTTTGAAGTAGGTTATTTATTTGTTGAAAATCCTAAAATGGGGCTATCTTCTAATGCTTATCAAACCTATTCATGTAAGTATATGTTTACGAGAGGAAAAAGTTATTTCAATTTAGGTGTTTATAAAGATGCATATTCAAATAATGTGGATAGTTCAAGAATTAGAGAGTTGTTTATTTTAAATTTCGGTCAAGATTTTTATCCAAAACACTTTGGTCGAGGCAAAAGAAAATTCTTAAATTTATATACTGGATATCAAATTGGGGGATTTATTGCAAACAAAAACAATGATAATTCATCTAGTTTGATACCCAATGCAAATCTTACCCTAGGGCTTGAATTGTACAAATCAAAATATATTTTAATAGATAATAAAGCTAGCTACTTTTTGCCCTTAAATGAAATGAATAGAAACTTAAGAGGCATCATTTATAATATTTCTTTCAATTTTGTCTTTTAGGTAAATATAGATAATTCAAAAGCTGTGTCACATCACCAAAATATAGTTAATAAAGTTCACACTTGGGATAGCCTTAGCGAACAGGTAAAAAAATGGCATGAAGCAGGTGAAAAAATTGTATTCAGCAATGGCTGTTTTGATTTGATTCACCGTGGGCATATCGACTATTTAGCCAAAGCTGCGGATATGGGCACAAAACTCGTTTTGGGTTTAAACACTGATGCCTCTGTTAGTAAACTCAAAGGCCCTCATCGCCCTATCCAAGATGAACAATCAAGGCAATTTATATTGAGTGCTTTGGCTTTTGTGGATGCGGTGACTTTGTTTGACGAAGAAACCCCTTATGAACTCATCAAATTGGTACAACCAGATGTGCTAGTAAAAGGTAGCGATTATAAACCAGAAAACATTGTTGGGTATGATGTGGTAATGGCTAAAGGTGGGGAGGTAAAAACCATTGATTATATTGATGGCTACTCAACAAGCGGGATTGAGAAAAAGATCAAAGGAATTTAAGGTTAACTATAAATCCATAACTATTTTAATATTTGCCTTTAACTTATTTTGCTGGTCTTTATTTAGCTTTCCCAACTTTTTAATCAATCTCTGATTATCAATAGCTCTTATCTGATCCACTAAAACATCACTTAACTTATCTAATTGAGCTTTATTTAGATGAACCCTCAGTATATCTATCTCTGGCTTTATGTTGGTTGTAACTGGGCAAATCAAAGTAGACAAATGTACTTCATTTAACAAATCAGATTGAACGACAACTACTGGTCTAGTTTTTCCTGGCTCGGTTCCTCTACTTGGATTTAAATCGGCCAACCAAATTTCAAACTGCTTAATCTTCATCCACAAAAGATTCAAATTCCTTTAATATGGCCAAAGAATCATTTTTGGTTAGCAATGACTCCTTTTGTATTTGCATTTTTAACAACTTTCTTTTGTTAAACTGGTTGTACAATTCAACCGCTTCGTTGATGTACCTATTTCGAGTTGTTTTGATTTCAGAAGTTATTTTTTCTGTTTCTTCAAAAATGGCATTGTCTAATTTTAATGATAATGTTTTCATAGATTGCTTAAGCAAAAGTATATATTCTAAGTATATACTACAAATCATTTTCACACTAATTGATTTCAGAAACCAAGCTGAGAAAGCCAAAGTAAAATATATATTTGCTTTCGTAATCAAATCAAAGGCTCGTGCCAAGGGTAAAAGGAATCAATCATGAACAACAATCTTCTCATAAAAAACATCAAACAACTAGTAGGCATTGACGAAAGCGGAAAATTGCTTCGAAAGGGAGTTGAAATGGCAGAATTAGCTAGTATCGAAAATGCATTTATTTATTGCAAAAATGGTTTGATTGAGGCTTATGGGAAGATGGAGGATATTTCAAAATTAGATATAGAATCATCTAATGTAACTGAAGTAGATGCTACGAATAAAACAGTGATGCCATCCTTTGTTGACTCACATACACACCTTGTATTTGCTGCCACACGTGAAGAGGAATTTGTGATGCGTATAAAAGGCAAAAGCTATGAAGAAATAGCTGCTGCAGGTGGCGGCATTTTAAACTCTGCCAAGAAATTACAAGCCTTGAGCGAAGATGAATTGTTTGATGCGGCTTTAGCTCGATTAAGTGAAGTGATTTCGTATGGTACAGGTGCTATTGAGATTAAGAGTGGATATGGCCTTACAGTGAAGGATGAAATCAAAATGCTTCGTGTGATTAAGAGATTAAAAGAAGTCTCTCCCATTACTATAAAAGCTACTTTCCTTGGGGCGCATGCCTTTCCAATGGAATTCAAACATGACCATCAAGCTTATATTAAAATTATCATTGAGGAAATGTTGCCTCAGATTGCAGCCGAAAACTTAGCAGATTATTGCGATGTGTTTTGTGACCAAGGATTTTATAGCCCTGAAGAAACCAGTCAAGTGCTTGAAGCAGCTGAAAAATATGGACTTAAAGCCAAAATACATGGCAATGAATTAGGCTATACAGGTGGGGTTCAAACAGCAGTAAAACACAAAGCCTTGAGTGTGGATCATCTCGAATATACAGGCGATGCAGAAATTGATTGTTTGAAAAACAGCCAAACCATGCCAGTTGCTCTGCCTAATTGCAGTTTCTTTTTAGGGATTCCTTATGCACCGTTCCGCAAAATGATTGATGCAGGATTGCCAGTTTGTTTAGCCAGTGATTATAATCCAGGAAGCTCGCCAAATGGACGTATGGGATTTGTAGTAAGTTTGGCTTGCACACAAATGAAACTAACGCCAGAAGAGGCCATCAATGCATCTACTATCAATGGAGCTTACGCTTTGGAATTGAGCCATACACATGGAAGCATAAGCAAAGGAAAAATAGCCAATTTAATTATTACCAAACCCATTTCGAGCTTAGCCTTTATCCCTTATAATTTTGGGAGTGATGTGATAGAGAAAGTTGTGATGAATGGAAATCTGATGTAAGTCGCTTTAAAATAAGCAAATATTCGCTTAAGTTTGCTCCATGATGAAAGATGCAATGGAACTTACAAAATCTGATTACTTTATTGATTTAGAGCATACTTATGGTGCGCATAATTACCATCCCATTCCCGTAGTACTTGAAAGTGCTAAAGGAATTTTCATGTGGGATGTGGAAGGTAAAAAGTATTTTGATTTCCTATCTGCCTATAGTGCCGTTAACCAAGGTCATTGCCACCCGCGTATTGTAGAGGCAATGATTAAACAGGTACAGAAATTGGCCTTGACTAGTCGTGCCTTTCACAATAATTTACTTGGTGAATATGAAAAATTCATTACCCAATATTTTGGTTATGACAAGGTATTGCCCATGAATACTGGGGTTGAGGGTGGTGAAACTGCTATTAAATTAGCCAGAAGATGGGGATATGCTGTAAAAGGTATAGCCGAAAACAAAGCTGAAATTGTTTTTGTTGAAGGTAATTTTTGGGGAAGAACCATGGCTGCCATTAGCTCAAGCAACGACCCTAGCAGCTACTCAGGTTTTGGACCTTTTATGCCAGGATTTTCATTAATCCCATACAATGATTTAGAAGCTTTAGAAAACAAATTCAAATCCAATCCAAACATTGCTGCTTTTATGTTTGAGCCTATCCAAGGTGAAGCAGGCGTAGTTGTGCCGCATGAAGGCTATTTGCAAGGCGTTCGCGATTTGTGTACCAAATACAACGTGTTAATGATTGCGGATGAAGTTCAAACTGGACTTTGTCGTACAGGTAAAATGTTGGCCTGCGATCATGAAAATGTAAAACCAGATTTATTGGTTTTAGGCAAAGCACTTTCGGGTGGCTTAATGCCCGTGAGTTGCGTTTTGGCAAATGACGAAGTCATGTTAGGAATAAAACCAGGTGAGCATGGAAGTACTTATGGTGGAAACCCAGTTGCTTGTGCAGTAGCAATGGAGGCTTTGAAGGTTTTAAAAGATGAGAAATTAGCAGAAAACGCTGAAACGATGGGTGAAATTTTCCGCGATCGTATGGAAAACTTGATGAACAAATCAAACCTCATAACCACTGTTAGAGGAAGAGGCTTACTAAATGCCATTGTGATCAAGCCTTTTGGTGATGGTAAAACCGCGTATGATGTTTGCTTGAAACTTAAAGACAATGGGCTATTAGCGAAACAAACACATGGAGATATCATTCGTTTTGCGCCTCCTTTGGTGATTAATGAAGACCAAATACATGAAGCTTGTGACATCATCGAAAAAGTGGTATTGGGACTTGAGGCTTAATGTTGAATGTAAAATTCTTGATTTTACATCTCATAAATTCAGAGAACACATTGAACATTTGAAGCTAATTAATCACATCTTAAAACTTTAACTTTCGTATTTCGTTTGATTCAATATATTTGAATAAACATCAACGAATTATGAAAAAAATTGCACTACTTTTTTCTTATTGCTTTTGGCTTGTGAATACGCATGCTCAGAACAATTATCAATTCACAAACCCTACAATTGAGAACATTCTCAAGGGAAATTACAATTCAACATTGTACAATAGTGCTTTGAAGCCATCACCCAAAAACGAGATTATTGACAATATATTCAATGGAGTAAACCAAGATTCTTTACTTAACTTTCTTACTCAATTAAGTTCGTTTACTACACGCAATACGGGATCGGACACAGTTTCAAATACTGTGGGAATTGGGGCTGCTCGTAGATGGGCCCATGCGCAATTTGAACGATTTTCAGCACAAAATAATAAACGCTTACTACCATCCTACTTTCAATTCGACAAGTTGATTTGCAGTACAAATCAACACAAAAATATTATGGCTGTATTACCTGGATCAGACACAAGTAATAAAGGTTTTGTGTTGGTTGAAGCACATATAGATAGCCGTTGCGAATCAGTCTGTGATACCATTTGTTTGGCACAAGGCATGGAGGACAATGGAAGTGGCTGTGCATTAGTGCTTGAATTGGCAAGGGTTATGAGTTCGAAAAACTATAGACGTACCATTGTATTTATGCTAACTATTGGTGAAGAACAAGGCCTTGATGGTGCCGATGCTTTTGCCAAATATTGCAAATCAAACAACCTCAATATCAAGGCAGTTTTAAACAACGATGTAATTGGCGGAATTATTTGTGGCAAAACCTCCTCTCCTCCGGGATGCCCAAGCGAAAATGAAAGAGATAGTATCAATGTTAGGATATATTCAGCAGGAACAAATTTATCTTCATACAAAGGTTTAGCAAGATTTGTAAAATTAGAATTTGAAGAAGAAATGAAACCCAAAATGACCATCAAAACCATTGTTAATTTGATGAATGCCGAAGACCGCACAGGCAGAGGTGGTGATCATATTCCATTCCGTCAACAAAATTATAATTCGATAAGATTTACAAGTGCGAATGAACACGGAGATGCTAATCCTACTTCTAGCTATGCTGATCGTCAGCATAGCACTAGAGACATATTGGGTAAAGATTTTAACAACGACAATGTTATTGATAGCTACTATGTAAGCACATCATATCTACAGCGAAACTGCCTGATTAACGGAACAAGTATTGCTATGGTATCAAATGGACCGAATGTGCCTGAGTTTAGCATTACCAACTTAGGAAATGGCATTACCATTGTTTTTAAATATCCAATTTCACCCAACAATTATAGAGTAGGTGTAAGAACTAGGAAAATTGATTTTGATACTGTTTATACTGTAATTGGGCAAACAGATTTCACACTTTTTAACGTTAAAACGGATAGCATCTATTATATTTCAGTGGCTAAATTTGATGATGAAAAAATTGAAAGTCTATTTGCTACTGAACAATTGGTGAAGGTAAAAGGTGCGCCAAACACAGGAATCACTCAATCAACCGATTTAGAAAAAAGAATTCATTTTATACCAGTCAGTCCAAATCCTTCCGATGAAACCTTAAGCTTTTCTGTATGGGTGAAAAACCCAATAAAAAAGGCAAGTGGCCTAATCGAAATAAGAGACACACAAGGTAAATTGATAAGCAGCCTTCCAATTGCTTTAGACTCAGAGGTAAATGAGACATTATATGAACACGGATATAATGCCAAAGGTCTTTATCATTGCGCATTATATATCGATGGAGAAATAGTTGACACTCAAAAATTGATTTTTAAATAATTAAATGTGTGTTGATAAAACTTTTTCAAGTAATTGATTTTATTTATCAGGGCATATACATTTACAACATGAAAAAGACGTTCATCATTTCAATTATGGCAAGTGCAGCTTTATTAGTTGCGGCTTGTGGAGGTAGTGATACCCCAACACAAACAACAAATACCACAAATACAACTAATACTTCGAGTACTGAAAGCCCAGTAACAACTTCAATACCTGAGGATATTCAAGCCTTGTTGGCCAAAAACACATGCCTTGCCTGCCATACTGTTGATACAAAATTGGTGGGACCAGCCTATAAAGAGGTTGCACAAAAAAATTATACACCTGAACAAATGGTTGAATTAGTGCATAAACCTAAACCTGAGAATTGGCCTGGTTATGCACCTATGGCACCTTTACCCGATGTGCCTGCCGAAGAAATAATAAAAATTGCAAATTGGATTAATACATTAAAATAAAAAATCAAATCTTAATAGGGCCATGTAAATTTTTTGCATGGCTTTTTTGTTTATTTCAATCCTATTAAAATATGAAAACTACTCTTGATTTAATATACTTTTGCCCTTTAGTTTAACATCGCATTGAAAAATTTCGTATCAATAAATCCATATACTGAAGAGGCATTAAAGCAATATGACTTCATCTCCACATCAGAACTTGAAGGAAAATTAAATTCAGTTCATACACATTTTGAAAATTGGAAGAAAAAATCATTTTCAGAAAGAGGAAATTGCTTCTTAAAACTAGCTAATTTATTAAAACGTGATGCGGATAAGCTAGCGGAATTGGCTTCTATTGAAATGGGTAAACTGCTGCATGAAGCTAAAGCCGAGGTATTAAAGTCAGTTTCGGCCTGTGAGTTTTATGCTAAGCAAAGTGATCAAATTTTAAAAAGTCATAAAACTGAAATTGAAAATAACAATTCAATAGAAATTCAATTCCAACCTATAGGTGTTGTTTTGGGTATCTTCCCTTGGAATTTCCCTTATTGGCAAATACTTCGAAGTGTTATTCCTATTTTAATGAGTGGTAATACCATGTTGGTTAAACCTGCACCCAATGTGCCTCAATGCAGCATTGCCTTGCAAAAACTTTTAAGCGAAGCAGGCCTAGGTAATTATGTAACAACCATACTGGCAAACGATTCTCAAATAGAAAACTTAATTGCAAATGAAAGAATAAAAGCAAGCACCTTGACTGGTAGTGAAAAGGCGGGTTCAATTGTGGCATCAACATCTGCCAAATACATTAAGAAATCAGTTTTAGAGCTTGGAGGAAGCGACCCATTTATTGTATTGGAAGATGCCGATTTGGATGCTTGTATTCCTGTGGCAATAAATTCTCGTTTTCAAAATAATGGTCAAAGTTGTATAGCAGCAAAACGTTTCATCGTAAACAAAAATATTGCTGAGGCATTCACACAAAAAATTATAGAAGCTACAAAAAAACTTCAAATGGGAAATCCATTAGAAAATGACGTAAACATAGGACCTATTGCTCGCAAAGATTTAATGGAACAATTAAGTAAACAAGTATCAGATTCAGTAAATTTAGGTGCAAATCTGTTGTTTCAGTCTGAGCAAAAATTAAAAAAAGGATACTTCTACCCTCCTACTATTATTAGCAACATTAAACCTGAAATGCCTGCATATAGCCAAGAAATGTTTGGACCTGTAATGAGTTTATTTGTGGTAGAAAGTGACAAAGAAGCTATACAGTTGGCTAACGACACTCGATTTGGATTGGGAGCATCTGTTTGGAGTAAAAACTTAACTAGGGCAAAAGAGATTGCTGAACAAATTGAGAGCGGACAGGTTTTTATTAATAGGTTGGTTAGGAGCGATGTTAGATTTCCATTTGGAGGAATTAAACATTCAGGATTTGGTAGAGAGTTAGGTGAGTTTGGCTTGAAAGAATTTTGCAATATCAAATCCATCATCATTCAAAGTTAAAGCAAAAAAACAAACCACTTACATCATTTAATAAAATAAGATTAAAGCATCTTCCCTTTCGAAAAGGACGAATTCCTCTTGATTTTAAAATATTGTTATACTTCATTCACAAAGAAATTTATTTAGGAATGAAGTCTAATAAAAAAGGCCTCCAAACTTTCGCTTGGAGGCCTTTTTGGTATTGATTTTCAGATTATCTAATCAATGTTATAGAACCACGAGCTTGTTGTTCTGAACGACCTCTGAATCTATAATTTAATACATAATAATAAACCCCTTCAGCACATTCTGAACCATCATTGAAACTCTTACCGTTCCATTTCACATTTGGATCAGTTGATTCAAACACTTTAGTTCCCCATCGGTTATAAATAACCATCTCATATTTGTCGTACCCTTGAATATCAACCTTGAAATCATCGTTAATATTATCATTACCTGGTGTAAATACATTAGGTATCTTTATTTTGAATTCGACATTATTGTAAACTGTTTTACAAAGTGAATCCGGACACGCTGGGTTACTAGTACTTGCTAGCAAGCAAATAGTGAATGTTCCAATATCATCAGCAAAATCAAGATTCATTAGATTAATATTTGGTTTATCGGCTCTACTAAAAACTTTAGGATTTTCCCAAATCTTACGATTAGTATCCTTAAGTGGTGATTTAAGGGAATTATCAGGAGCAAAAACCCACCAAGTATAAACATCAGATAAAGCAGTATCGGAAAGGTTGACAAAACTAAATATACCTTTAGTTGCAGTTGTGTCAATTCTGAAGTCAGCTTTAGTAGATGTTGTAAACACAGTTACAGTGTCACTTCTTTCGCAAGAGGCAATTGCATCAGGAGAAGTTAATCCAAGTGATCTAATAAACCTACTTGATGAACCAACAATATTATATGTTCCTCTTTCAGTAAACCTGTATTGGAAAGAACTATCACCCAAATAGCTAGTTTTTAACAAACTATCAATTTTCCTAGTATACGCTGAATCCCAAATATCAAATGTAAAGCGATTGATTGAATCAAAATTCGATTTGTTTCTTATTTTGAAAATGTCACCCACACACATTCTTTGCTTAGATGTTTCTATCTTCACTTCAGGAGGTGCTACCACATATACCCTAATAGGAGGTTCGTTTCCACCAAATGTATCTGGCACACTAATAATAGGACACGAAGCATTACCTGCATCTATATTATCTACACCTAAAGCTGTGATATAATAAATTCCAGGCTTATCATAACTAAAAGTAGCTTCTTGTGTTTTAGACCAGTTTAACCTTGCTTGATCTCGGTATTGGTTGCCAGACTGAACAATGGTTAATTGGGTAGCTGTATCTCTTGGATCTCGTTTTTCTACATCAGGAGTACTTAGAACTCTCACACTATATGGCACACAACCAACACTATCTGAAAGAAGTCTAATCTTTGGTCGTGGACCATTTAAGAATATTTCTTGATTAATGGTATCGGTACAGCCCTGTTCGGTATAGACAGCCAATTGAACTATAAATTTACCATTCTGCCTATAATCATATATAGGATTTCGAATAATTGACTGGTAGTTAAATGGAGTTTTCTTTCTATCACCAAACCACCAGAACACATCGGTAATTTGATCACATGGAGAGCCATCAGCTTTTCTGCAACTATCTTGTCCGGTAGTTTGCGGATATGCAATTGATGAATCAAACAATTGTACAGTATCACGACAATTAAAGGTAAGTACATTGTTCTTACTAGTGAATTTTGGTCGAGGTTCCATTACATATATATACCTAAAACAAGTATCCCAATATCCAGCACTATCTCTAGTAATCATACTTACTTTATACTTGCCTGCTTTGGTAAATTTGTGTTTAGGAACTTGTACCATGTTAGCATCGGTAATACCATCCGATTCCCAGTCCCAGTAAATACGCTCTTTGAAATACGTTCTTTGCAATCCAGTTACAGGATCGGTCCAAAAAGTTGGTGGTGTGCCAAATGTTTTGAAAGTATCAATTGGGTAACCATAACTAGCATATCTCCAATCATCATAAGACCTAATAGAAGGCAACCATGGATCAGCAGTGAAAGGGAAAGTATCAACAGCAATATCTGGTCTGAAGAAACAGTTGTAAGGAATCCAATATCTAACATAATCAACAAACTGCACTTCTTCTCCCAAACAAACCAAAGTGTCGGATACATAGAAAGTATCAATAATTCCAATGGTTACTGTTCTTTGATATCCTCGGGCACAACCATTTTGTGCTCTTAAAATCCTTTGAATAGGTGTTACCTCCCATCTTCTTCCATCGGCAGCCACACTATTTGGGTCCTTCATCTCAAAAGATGTTAAATTATATTTATGCTTCACAGGAGCTAAGAAGAAAGCAGAATCATAGATATACTTAACGGTATCTATTTTCTGAGGAGGTAAGCGGTGTTGGTTGTCACCACATTGCCAAATGGTATCAATTCTTAAATCAACTCTAAAATGAGTTCCAACATCAAATACACTATCCAAGTATACTTTAGGATTGGTTGGATCTTGTCTGTCAATGGTGAATCGTTTTCTTGCTACCGGAATTGGAGTGGTTTGTTCACCTGTAACATAAAACGAATCGACTGTTTCAAAACCATCACCCCATATCCATGCATCAGATAACATGAATTTTTGAACAGGTAAGGTAGGCACACAAGTAACGGTATCACCTCTACCTCTTAGTAAATTACTACATAAATAAACCGTGGTGTCAGCTTTGGTATATGGCAACACATTAAAGGCGGCTTCCAACCCTAAGATTTGAATAAAATTATGGTACCAAATGGTATCTGACAAGCAATCAGGATCAGGTTTACTACAATCAGTTCCATTACATCCGTTTCCAATAATTAAACCTACAGTAATAAATCCGTCCCTTTGAGCTGCTAAAGCTCCCATATGCCCAAAACCTGTAGCAGGTGGTGATTGATAATGAGTCCAGTTTACACCTGTTCCTCCACCATCATTGATACTGGTCCAAAGCGTATTGGGATTAAATTGACCTGTATTATTATATTTTGGGTAAGCATAACCACCAGTATTCAATGGCGAATTAGAAGCATCAAATGGAACAAAAGCATCAAGCACACAAGGCGTATTATCATGCCTATCAAACAATGAATCGTAATTAAACAATAAATAAGATCTGCCACATGAAGGAGCTGTTTTTCCTGCTAGAACATTTGAAAGTTCGAATCCAACACCTGTGTGAGGTCCTAAATCAAGCCCAGGGCATTCTTTACCATCTGCATTTTTTCCTAATCCCCAAGCGTCTGCTTTCATAAATTGTAATTGTGTATTTGAACTTCCATTACAATCAAACTTTGATAACAACGTATCATCAACAAATTTGTAAATAGAATCTAATCCAGTTAGTTTACTCTTAATTGGAAATTGTCTTCTAACTATACCCTTTTCATCCACAATAAATGAATCAGCAGCTTCTGATGCATTGTTTGATGAATCTTGCATATATAATTTTACAGTAATACACTGGGTTATTACCCTATTAAAAATGTATCTATATAATGACATTTTCGTTCCAGGAACCTTTTGTTTACCTCTATATCTTCTTAGCGCACCGTTTGGCAAGGTGTCTAATGGATCAGTTATTGTTACAAATGTAGAAGTATCAAAACGAGTTCCAGCTGGAATTGTGTAGTATTTAACTTTTCCATTTTCCCTATAAAATGGATAACCTAATGCCGCAGCAATGGGATCTGGTATTGGAGCATTAGTAGTAATAGGAGTATTGGGCCTTAAATCATTTGGCCACATATTGGTCATGGTATCAATTCGGGTTGGAAAAGCATACAATGGTTTATTCCATGATGAGGTATCAATAGGTTGAACCCAATTTTTACCTGCTGGAGGTACTTCATTAGTAGGCCATTTGGTATATCCTTTAGCCCATCTAGTTGTATCATAAGGAGGATAATCATGACCATATAAATGCCAATTAAATAATTGCTCCCAACCCTGATAAGTATGAATTGGCAAGGTATCGTGAGACCAACGACACTGTTGCAAACGACCGTCATACGCACGACCATTATTTATAAAATGTCCATCTGAATTATCAGCCATATTACCGGCATCAGTAAATAATCTCCTTCCATTTTGTGGAGGATAAAGATGTGGGGTAGAGTATGAGGTACATGCTGGGGCCCACCTTTGATCACCAAAATCCCATTTAATGTACAAATGTTCTGACTGGTAAACAGTTGAATTATTAATAAACCACACTGGTCGATCAGCAAGACATTGAGATTGTTGGTAAGGGAAAATAATATCCTTATTCCATACTGGAGGGTTTGGTGGTGCTGGATTTGGAATAGAAACACTAGGTCCTAAAATGTTTACACCATATCCGAAGAGTTTTGAATTATCTATGTATTTGCTGGAATCTCGGACATCAGATGAAAAGAAATGGAATGAAAGCATACTATCTGTTGGTATGACATAGTACGGCAAACTATCTTTAGTAAATTGAACTTTCTTTAATTTATTTCCATACATATACCAAGGCTGATAAAGAGTATCTATTGGACCAACGATTGTATCCAGTCTATTGTAAAAGTTTTTGTACAATGAATATTTTCCGATGCTAGGGTTGGTAGATAAAATTGGATTTAATTTTCTACCATAAAAGGTATTAAATCGCGGAGGATTTGCCCAATCAACCGTAACACCAGCTAAACCACCCTGATTAAATCGTGAATATTTAGGGTCTTGAACAGTGTCCACTCGAGAGTAATAAAAGAATGTATCTGCAGGTTGATTAGGACAATATAAAACCAAAAATGGATAGTATTGACCTGTTGATTGATATTTGTAGGGGTCTGCAGGATTTTGGTCATCCTTGTAGCATAATGGTGGTTGCTGTTGGTTAGGATCGTTATAATTCCAAGTCCAATGAATATCACTTGCACCAATTCCTCTAAGTGGATAATTGTTATAAAGGAAAATTTGCGCTTGATCAGGACTTAAACAAACAGAGTCGCCAGCAAATTCAGTTGCACCATCAAAAGGGTCAGTTCTTCTTGCTTGCAAATCAATTCTAATTACAATGTTCTCTGGCCATGCTTGGCTTGGATCCATAGAAACAGAGAAGCTATCAGAACACGCTGAACGCTTGTCGAAAATTACTAAAGAAGGATTAAAACGACCCTCCTTTTTATATGTGTACAAAAATTTAGCTCCCAAAAATGTATTCAACTCTTGCTGAGTAGCTGGGTTACTTGAAACAATTACAGAGTCATCACCAAAATACCATTTAAACATTTTAACCTGATTTGGTGCGATATTGGATGAATTTAAAAAGCTGTATGTTGAGTAATTACAAGAGGCTTTTCCTTCTACAGTAAAATGAGATTTAACATTAGGAGCAATGTAAACTCTCTTTCTGTCAACCGCAGCAACGCTATTTATACAACCTAATGAGTCTGAAACTTGCAATGAAACCGCAAAACTTCCATACAAAGCATATCTATGAAATACGGTATCACTTAAATCACTTAACGTATTACCATCTCCAAAAATCCAATATGCACTAGCAAGTCCATTGCTGGGCAGTACCGGATTTTTAAGTGATAAATTAGTAAATCCGTTAAAATTATTGGCTAAACATTGGGAATCTAAAGTAATGGTTCTATAAGCCACTACCGGTAAACTGTAAACAGTATCAAGCCAAGTGCTTGTGTATGTTGGGCCACCATTCTTAATTTTTGTAATACCTGTAATGGTGTAAATACCCGGAGCCTTGTATACATAGTTATATGCATTATTTACTGGCCCACCTGGAGAAGATGGCTTATTGATAACTGCATCAACATCTCCATTACCAAATTTTATGGTATAAGATTGAACATCCATAGGATTGATATTTACCAAATCAAAGGTAAATACTGTCTGTTGACCCAAACAAAGAATGTTGGGACCAACTCTGATCTTGGATGACTGCGCTCTTGAAGCAGCCATTCCCATCAAGAAAATGGATAGAAAGAGAAAAAGTCCCTTTCCCCATTTGTAGGTCTTTGTTAAGTATATGTTTTGCATGATTTTATATGATTTTCTCTCTAATTATAATTTTGCTAACTTATCTATTTATTTTTACTTATTCAATAGCTTAACGGGTTAAAACAATATATCCTGATTTTTGTCGCAATTCCTTTGCTCCTTTACACTGATAATCAAATATATAAAAGTACTTACCCGATTCGCAATTTTCTCCCGACTTGAAATGTTGACCATTCCAACGAATTTCTTTCTTGAAACTCTCAAAAACCAAGTTGGCTTTTGAGTCGAAAACCCTTAACCTATAGGTGCTTTCGTTCTCAATTTTAATCAAAAACTCTTTATTCAAATTATCATCATCCCCTGGTGTGAAAGTATTAGGAATCTCGGGAGCAATTAGGGTATCAATATCTTGTATTGTGTTGGGGGTTTGGGTAGTAAGTTCAGGTTCTTTTACGGAAATATTTTCAACTATCTGAGTTTTTACAATGTCCTTTTCAACCTGATTTTGACCTTGTTGTGTTTCAGTAACCAATGTTTTCAAATCAGTTCTTAGTTCATGACTTTCATGGCTAGAAGGCTTTGATTCATTGTCAGTTTCAACAAAGTCGTTATTGATTTTTTTAAGAATTGGCATTTCTCCATGCTCTTTTCTGTCTGAATAATATTTGGAAATTGAGGCATTCAATGGGCTCGCCTCAGCGGCCTTTAGTCCTTTATCAATTTTAACGGTTTCCTCTATTTTTGGAGATGTGATAATTGAGCTATTTGAAGCTTGTATTGGTTTATCCTCTTGTAATCGTAAAACAGAAGTTGCAGATACCACAATCACTGCTAAGGTTATTATAGCTTTAGAAACAATAGACATAGACTTTACAACCGAAACAAATTTGCTTGCTGCGGAAGTATTAGCAATTGAATGGTGTTGACTCAAATTTTGCCAAACCTCAACAGGAGGCTCAGGCGCAAAGGAGTCGAACTGCTTCTTTAACAAATCGTCAAATTGTTCTATGTTATCTATCTTTTTCAATTTGTATATTTAACTTTTTTAATTCAGTTGCAAAAGCAACCCTAGCTCTTGATAATTGAGATTTGGAAGTTCCTTCGCTAATCCCCATCATCTCAGCTATTTCAGCATGGCTATACCCTTCAATGGCATATAGATTCAATACTGTTTTATACCCAAGTGCCAAATTATTCATCGCTATCAGCAGTTCTTTTTGAGAAATTTTTTCTAATGAAAAACTACTAAATGAAATTTCAACCTGCTCGTATACATCACTTTGTCCTGTATGTATTTTGTTTGACCGATAAAACTCAAGGGCTGTATTTACCATTACCCTTTTTATCCAACCTTCAAAACTACCTTTACCCGAATACTGCGAAATTTTGGAAAAGATTTTTATAAAACCTTCTTGCAAAATATCCTTTGCATCATCTGGATTTTGACTGTATCTCAAACAAATACCGTAAAGAACGCGAGAAAAATAATCATACAATTGCTTTTGGGCTTTTGCTTCACCCTGGATGCATCGTTTAATTAAATTTTCGTCAAATGGTACACTCACTTTTGTATTCTGTTAGCTATGATGATGAATTATTAAAGATGGTTGCAAGCATAAAACATTTTTTTATTTTTTAGAGGGGGACTGAAGTCCACCGCTATGGATATTGTTATTAATTATTTCTTAAAACTATATTTGTCCAAGGGATTTATTAAATATTAAAGCAACTTTGTCAATATTGGCTTTTAGAAAATTTTTCATATTGTTTTTTTGCCTATTAGGTTTTAGCCATAATGCCATTTCGCAGCAGGTTGACAAACCTATTTCTCAAAACATAGGTTTGCTTAAGGAGTTTGTTCCTAACCGAGGACAATGGAATAATGAAATCTTATATAGGTCAAGAAGTTCGGACCTTGATGTGCATGTTACAGCAAAGGGCATTAATTATTTTTTTTATAACCCTAAACAAATTGAACAAATATCTAGCCATGCTAAAGCTAAAGAGCAAAATAAAATTGACTCATTGCTTCACATGCATTTGATAAAACTTGAATTTGTTAATTCCAACCGAATAGCCATTGAAACTGAAGCAACTCAAGAACATTACTACAACTATTTCTTAGGCAAAGATCCATCCTATTGGAAAGGTAATGTACACCCTTGCAAGACACTTCATTATAAAAACCTTTTTGAAGGAATTGATTTAAAAACAAATATAAATAAAACTGGAAGCATCAGCTATGATTATTACTTAAAACCAAATTCGAATATTGAGAATATAAAATTCAGAATTAAAGGAGCAGACAAGATAACAGAAGAATATGGCGAACTTTATTTGTATTATTCATTTGGCTATTTCAAAGAAAGCAAACCATACGCTTATCAGATAATTGAAGGTATCAAGCATGAAATTGAAGTGGGTTTCACCATAGATTCTGATAACACCATTGGATTTAAAATTATAAATAATTACAACAAAAACTATGAATTGGTTATAGACCCAGATTTGGTTTTCGCTACCTATTCAGGAAGTTCGGTTGATAATTTTGGTTATTCTGCTACTTATGATGATGCTGGTAATTTGTACGCAGGAGGAATAGCATTGGCCATAAGTCCCTCTGTTGACCCTAATGGAAAGTATCCTACCACAGCCGGTGCTTTCCAAAGCAAATGGATGGATGGAAGTCCTACCACTATTTTTGTTCCGGGTAGTGGGAATTATGGTATTCCGCCATGTGATATCAGTTTAAGCAAATATTCTTCTGATGGAAAAACCTTAATTTATGCCACACTTTTAGGAGGAAGTGGCAATGAATATCCTCACAGCTTAGTAGTGGACAAACAAAATCAATTAGTGGTTTTCGGCTCGAGCACATCGGAAGATTACCCAGTAAAAAAATCTTCTTATGATACATTACACCATGGCTTACACGATATTGTATTGAGTAAGTTTAGCGTAGCTGGAGATAGCCTTGTAGGCTCAACCTATATTGGTGGGAATGATGAGGATGGAAAAAACCAAGGCAAAGGCTTATTGTATTTTTATGCAGATGATTTTAGAGGAGATGTTATTTGCGATGAAGATGGAAATGTATTTGTTTCAAGTTGCAGTTCATCCAATAATTTCCCTACCACTGCAGGAGCTTTCAGCAGAACTTACAAAGGTTTACAAGATGGTGTGGTATTTAAACTCAACAATGATTTAAGCAATTTAGAATGGAGCACTTACATTGGTGGAACTAAACAAGATGCTTTATATAGCATCGATTTTGATTGGAAGGGAAATATTTATTTGTCTGGAGGAACTATCAGCAGTGATATTTACACCCACAATACAGCCTTTAAGAAATCTCACGCAACTAACGATACAACTGATGGATATATTGCCATATTAAGTCCAGATGGAAAAACCATTAGCAATGCTACCTATTTTGGCAAAAGTAAATATGACCAAATTTACTTTCTTGAATTGGATACTAAAAAGAATCCTGAAATTTGGGTCATTGGACAAACAGAGGATAATTTTGTAGCAAGCTCAGGAACATATAATAATAAAAACGGCAAGTTATTTATAGCCAAATTCGATTCGAGCTTAAACAATTTAAATCTTCTCACAACCATAGGCTCTGGCCGAGCAAAGCCAGATTTAACCATCAATGCTTTTTTAGTTGATGATTGTAAAAGGATTTATTTAAGTGGGTGGGGAGGAACAGATTTAAGCAGTGGTGACCCTTCAGGATTGCCAATAACAGAGGATGCATTGAAAAAGGCAAATGACCAGGGGGAATTCTATTTAATGATGTTAGATAAAAATGCATCAGGTCTATTATACGCAACTTATTTTGGTGGAAACCAAACAAATGACCATGTGGATGGAGGAACAAGTAGATTTGACAAAAAAGGCATTGTTTACCAATCTGTATGTGCAAGTTGTCCTAATGAAAATGGCAAACATTTTATTGCTGACTTTCCAGTTACTACTGGTGCTTATTCGGTTACAAACCCAAGTCCAAGGTGCAGCAATGCCGTATTTAAATTTGACTTTAGAATTAAAAAAGCACAATTTGATTTTGGTGTTGACTCTTGCTCAAATATTATCAAGTATAAAAACAAAACTGCTGGAGCAAGCAGCTTCATGTGGATATTCCCTGATGGAGATACGTCCTATCTTGAAAACCCAATGAAAACATTTAAACGCGGAGAGTTAAAAAATTACAAGGTTATGATGATAGCAGAATTCGGAACTGCGTGTGCTGATACAGCCTTGATGAACATCAACTTTAATGACAGTTTGGTGGCTTTAAAATTCCCCAATGTATTCACACCAAATGGAGATTTAAAGAACGATTATTTTAAACTTTATGGAAATATTTCTCCATGTTATGATGGTGAAATAATCATTTACAATAGATGGGGTAATGTGGTGTATGAAAGCACTAGCATCAATTTTGCCTGGGATGGCACCGATGGGAATGGTAGCAATGTCTCGGATGGGGTATATTTCTATATTGTTCGTGTAAATGATATCAAAGGCAATAATACCTATCGAGGAACGGTAACTTTGATTAGGTAATTATTTACTAGCCAAAAATTGATGTTCATACAATTGCTTGTATAAACCATTATTGTCAAGCAAAACTTGATGTGAACCTCTTTCCATTATTTGGCCTTTTTCCATAACAATTATTTCATTAGCGTTTCTAATAGTTGATAAGCGGTGAGCTATCACAATACTGGTTCTGCCTTCCATCATTTTGCTTATTGCCTTTTGAATTACTTCTTCCGTTTCATTGTCAACCGAAGAGGTTGCTTCGTCCAAAATAAGAATGCTTGGATTGTTTACCATGGCTCTGATAAAAGATATCAATTGTCTTTGGCCTACAGAAAGGGTAGCTCCTCTCTCTTGCACCTTCTGGTGGTATCCATCGGGTAGTTGTTTAATAAAATAATCCGCTCCAAGGAGTTTAGCTGTTTCTATTATTTTCTCATCACTCAGCGATTTATCATACAAACGAATATTATCCAAAATACTTCCATTAAATAAAAACACATCTTGTAAAACCACTGAAATATTAGCCCTTAAACTTTGATTAGAAACATCCTTTATGTTATGACCATCCAACAAAATCTCGCCAATATTGATTTCATAAAAACGATTCAACAAATTAATTATAGAAGATTTTCCTGCACCCGTAGCACCAACAAGAGCAAGCGTTTCACCTTGATTCACCTTAAAGGAAATATCTTTCAAAACATATTCTTCATTCACATAAGCAAACCATACTTTAATAAACTCCACATCACCTTTCACATGGGTCAAACTCACGTCTCCACTTGCCTCATCAAACTCAGTTTCATCCAACAATTTAAAAATGCGCTCACTTGCCACCATGCCCATTTGAAGGGTATTGAATCTATCAGCTAATTGTCTAATCGGTCGAAAAAACAAGGTGATATACATGATAAAAACGATGATAACACCCACTGATGTTTGGTGATCTATGATGCCCTTTGCACCATACCATACTATCAAGCCCGTTGAAACAGCTGAAATAATTTCAACTATCGGAAAGAAAACAGAATAGTAGAAAACCCCTTTAATGTTGGCATCTCTGTGTTCGGCATTAATTGCCTGAAACTTGACGTACTCTTGATTTTCGCGATTAAATATTTGCACAATTTGCATACCCGTTATATGCTCCTGAACGAAGGTGTTCAGTTTGGCCACCTGGGTTCTTACCTCCTCAAAAGAAATTCTTACTTTTTCTTTAAACCAATAACCGGCATAAAACAGAAAAGGCAAAACCGACAAGGTAACCAATGACAATTTCCAATCGGTATAAAACATCAAAGCTAAAACGAAAATGATTTGAAGCAAATCTCCTGTAATGTTTATAAGTCCTTCTGCAAAAACATCAGTTATGGTTTCAATATCGCTAATACACCGTGTAACGAGGGTTCCAACGGGAGTCTTATCATAAAATTTCAACTGACGCGTGCTCAAAAATTTATATACCCTATTGCGTAAATCTTTGATGATACTTTGACCTAAATAATTGGTTAGGAAAGTACCCCATAATTGCAATAAAGCAGTGAATAACAAAAGAGCAAAAAGGATAATACCCATTTTTATCAATCCCGGTTCATCACCATTGGCTATAAAATTATCAATGGTATGTTGTATGATATAGGGCCTAATAGGTCCTAAAAAGCTAACCAGAATAGTTATGAAGGCAGAAATATAGAATTGCTTTTTATAAGGTGAGGCAAGAGAAAATATTCTTCGTAGCAGGCTAAAGTTAAAAACTGAGCCTGTTTTAAATGATTTACTATTCTTATCCGACATCCTAATTCTATGAACTCTAAACCAGTTTTTCAGTTAGTTTTTCAACCTCAGTTTTGGCTGAAGCGTTGTTGTAAATAATGTTATAAGCAGCATCCAAGATGGGCATTTTAATGTTCAAGTTTTCATTGAGCTCATACATGGTTTTGATAGAATAATATCCTTCTGCAATCATATTCATTTCTAACTGAGCAGATTTTACGGTATATCCCTTTCCTATCATATTACCAAAGGTTCGGTTTCGGCTGTGTTGCGAATAGCCTGTAACCAGCAAATCTCCAAGGTAGGCTGAGTGGTTAATTTTCCTATTGGTATCGGTAATGTTTCTTAAAAATCGTTTCATTTCACGAATGGCATTACTCATCAATACCGCTTGAAAATTATCACCATAACCTAAACCATGACAAACACCCGCCATTACTGCATATATGTTTTTCAATACCGCTCCGTATTCAGTACCTCTCACATCACTTGATATAACAGTACGTATGTATCTATTGTTAAGTAAACTTGCAAAATGTCTAGCCATTTCTTGATTAGAGCCTGCAATAGTTAGGTAAGATAATTTCTCAGCAGCAACTTCTTCTGCATGACAAGGACCAGAGATTACCATAATATTGGATTCAGGTACATTAAATTCTTCGGTAATAAAATCGCCAACAATTTTTTTACTATGAGGCAATAATCCTTTGATGGCAGATATAATTACCTTTCCTTTTAAATCTTCCGCACCTATACTCTCCAAGCTTTGTTTCAAAAAAGCAGATGGAACAGCCATCACTAATATATCGCATTTTGAAACTATTTCTTTCAAATTGTTACTTACCTGAACCAAATCAGGGTGAATTTCAATCGAACTGATATAATCAGGATTATGATGTTTTTCAGTTATATACTTTGCTTTGTCGGCACTTCTAATCCACCACATCAGGTTATTCATCTTAGAATCAGGCGATTTTTTATGCTCGCTAAGTATTTTTACAATGGCTGTACCCCAGCTTCCTGCTCCTATTACAGCTATATTTTTATGATTTATTGTGGGCATGGTTTTTAAATCTCACCTACAAATAAAGCAGTTTCACTCAATTTTTATACTTTGATTTAAAACTTCGGTGAAAAATATCATTTGGATTGAAAAAATCTTTTGGTTTGATTTTTGAAATAAATGCGCAATATTCGCCAATTCAATACGATGAAAGCAGGAAGAATTTTTATTACAATTATATTATCTTTTTTGAGCGTTGGCTTATTTGCCCAACACAAATCAAAAAGCAAAGTTGTCAAAGGATATGATGCTATCTACCCCTTCAAAAATGGTAAGGCCAAAGTAGAAAAGGGAGGCAAAATGGGTTATATCAATGTTTCAGGGGAAGAGTTTATACCTTGTAAATATGATGCTATTTACCCTTTTGAGTTGGGTAAAGCTAAAGTAGAAAGAAACGGTAAGTTCGGCTTCATTAATGAGGCTGGCGAAGAGGTTATAGAACCTAAGTTTGATTATATTGGCCCATTCAAAAATGGTAGAGCCATTGTTAGATATGACGGTAAACTTGAGGTAATAGATACCGAAGGCAATGTGCTTACCGAAGGTAATCACGGTGCACCTGCTCCTTAAAAATCTATTTTACTTTTCAGTATAGATAACTTCCAATAAAGATTGACCCACTGCTTTCAGTGTTTTACGGTCAATGTTCGTCATGTTATCATTTACAGTGTGCCACCAAGTTGGGAAACCCGTTTCTTCATTAAAGTGAATGATATCGATAGCTGGTATATGAGCTAAGGTATTAATATATAAATGATCATCCGTAATTTCTCCAATTTGGTAGTAGTAAAAAATATCTGAATAACCCAATTGCACTCCTTTTTCCCACACTTTCCTTAAAGTAGATTCAGCATACGTAATACTGTTTTTTTCCCAAACAAACTTAGCTCCTTTGCCTCCTACCATGTCTAAATTAATGGCAAACTCAGCTTTGTAATTTGGTGTATGCAAATGTGCAGCCCAATATTGGGTACCCAAACAATAGGTATTATCGTCTCTGTACTTAGGATCTGGATTTCCTAAATCTTCTGCATCAAGACAAATAAAATCAACTCCAATATCCGTTTTGTTTGACTTTAAAACCCTAGCCATTTCAAGCATAACCCCTACTCCACTGCCCCCATCATCTGCACCTAAAATAGATTTGGCATGATTGGCTTCGTTAGGATCATTATCCGCTATCGGTCTGCTATCCCAATGGGCAGTAATTAAAATACGCTTGGTAGCAGATGGGTTAAATTGAGCTATCACATTTCTAATTCCGATTTTCTTCTTGTCCCAAGTAGTTGAATTACCTTTTTGTTCTATCACATTGTCGGCATATTTTTTAAATTCAGAAACCAACCAATCTCCACACTTTTTGTGTTCAGGGGTTTCAACCACACGTGGTCCAAATGAAACTTGCTTCTCAACAAAATAAAATGCCGAATCCTCATTGAATGTGGGGCTCACTTGCTTGTATGCCTCAGGTTGCTGTGTTGCCGCTGTTGGCTTAGGTTTGGGATTGTTATTACAAGATGAGATGATTGCTATGGCAATGCATGATATGCTTAACTTTATTATGTATTTCATTGTTATTAATTTATTATTTACATCTCCCTGCCCCCTTTCCCGATGCATCGGGAGGGGAATTGAACTTGAGGAATAAGGTAATTTATAATTCTAAATTGAAAATGTATGGGCGAATCATTATTCGCCCTTACTAATTGTTTACCGAATAGGTTGCTCCATCTTTACCATCTTTAACTTCAATTCCAATAGACTTTAAATGGTCTCGAATGGCATCGCTTGCTGCATAATCTTTTCTAGCTTTGGCATCGCTTCTTTGTTGTAAAATCAACTGCATCAAACCATCAATTTTATTGTCATCTGTATTCTTTTCGTCTTTCAATCCTAATACTTCAAATACAATTTCATTTGCCAGTTTTTCAAGCGCCAATTTATCTTCTGCCATAATACTTTCTTTTCCATCGTTGATTAGGTTAATGTTTCTAACCATCTCAAATAATTGAGCTAACGCAATGGGTGTATTAAAATCATCATTCAAGGCATCATAAATACTTTGCTTCAAATCAGCCAAAGTAATACTTGATTTGTCGGATGTTTTCAAATTTGGGATTAATTTAATGGCATTCATTAATCGTTGAAAACCCTTCTCTGCCGCTTGTAACGCCTCATTGCTAAAATCAAGTGTACTGCGATAATGAGCTTGTAACATAAAGAATCTAACCGTCATTGGGCTATATCCCTTATCTAGCAGTTTGTGATCACCACTAAACAACTCGTCTGGCAAAAACGAATTACCCAAACTTTTGCTCATTTTCTGACCATTTACAGTAAGCATATTTGTATGAATCCAATAAAGTGCAGGTGACTTATGGTGGCAAGCCAAATTTTGAGCTATCTCATTGGTGTGATGTGTTGGTATCAAATCCATTCCACCTCCATGTATATCAAACTGCTCACCAAGATACTTGCTGCTCATGGCACTACATTCAATATGCCAACCAGGAAAACCCACTCCCCAAGGGCTAGGCCATTTCATCAAATGTTCAGGTTTTGCTTTTATCCAAAGTGCAAAATCCAATCGCCCTCTTTTATCATCTTGACCACCTAAATCACGGGTATTGTTTAACAATTCTTCAAGGTTACGATTTGAAAGTTCGGTGTAATTATATTCTTTGGTAAATTTTTCTACGTCAAAATATATGGTACCATTGCTTTCATATGCATAGCCATTTTCTAGAATTTGCTTGGTCATTTCAATTTGTTCAATGATATGACCCGTGGCTGTAGGTTCTATGCTTGGCGGTAAGGCATTAAACTGTTGCATGACGGTATGAAAGTCAACTGTGTATCGTTGAACAATCTCCATGGGTTCTATCTGCTCAAGCCTTGCTTTTTTAGCAATTTTATCTTCCCCTTCGTCAGCATCACTTTCGAGGTGACCCGCATCTGTTATATTTCTAACATACCTTACCTTCAATCCTAAATGTAGGAAGTAGCGAAACATGATATCAAAACTTACAAAAGTTCTTGCATTCCCTAAATGCGCATTGCTGTATACGGTAGGACCACATACATACATGCCCACATGGCCTTCGTGAAGAGGTTTAAAAAGTTCGTTCTGTTTTGTTAAGGTATTGTATATTTTAAGATTCAAGTCCATTGCTCAGAAATAGGTTGTAAAAATATAGGTTTTTAGAATATTTATGATTAGGAATTTATTAAACCACCCCCTAACCCGTCAAAGGAGGTGAATGATTCGTTATCAAAACAAATTTATTACTAGAAAATAATTAGTTTTCAATATTAATTGCATCCTCATAAACTGACCTCCAACCTTGCCACTCAGCATCTTCAGTTAATGAGGTATTGTGCCAAATAACAATAAAATCCCCATCAACCTTTTTCACAGCAGATTTCAATCTATGAATGCATTCAATTGCCTCTGGCACCTGAAGTTTAAGGTAATTTTTAAGTGTTACATCCATGGCACAAGAAGAGTGAATGACTAAATCTGTTTCTTTATTCTCAGATAAATCAAACCAATAAAAGGGCTTGGAAGTAGAGGCTCTAAATCCAACTTGCGAAGCATAAGCCATGGTATAATCTTCTTTTACACCTTGATGTAAAAGAGCATGATAGGTAAACGGCATCTGCATTTTCAAAAAATGCTGACGTGATTTTGCAGCTACTTTGCCTGTTATATCTTTAAAGGTTTCAAATTCATCTTGCAGCATCTTCTTATTTACTGTTGAAACATAAGATGGATGCAAGCCGCAGTCATATTTATTAGATAAGGACAAAAACAACGCCCTCAATTCGGATGAATTTGCGGGTATGTTTTTATCATACCTGCTTTCTTTATTGGCAAGCAAAAAGAAGAAAATGGTTCTTACTGATTTTGATTTCTCATTAATGTATTCGAAGGTATCGTAAGGGTCAGGAGCACGACCATTTCTCACATTGATTTGAAAAGTGAGCTCTTTAAAATCAAACCGTAAAACATTACGAATTGCCTTTTTAAAATATCTAAACAAGGCCAAACCCTTGTAACGAAAAGCAAAATCAATATCAATTGTATTAATTACTTTGAACTTTCCATTTGGCCTCAATTCACTCTCCTTTAATTGGGGATATTGTTTTTTGATGATTTCACCCAATAGGTTAGCCCAAATATCCACCAACGGAATTTCTAAAAATTGATTTTTAAAAGCTAGGCTATTTTCAGCTTTAAACCGAACATGTTCATCCTTTTTGTGAGGCAAATATTCTTCATACCTACTTAACAAATAGAAGCTTGCAGCCAATACATCAAAATGCAAAAATTGAGTAGCGTGTCTAAAATCGGGTATGTTATTATATGGGTTTTTGAAAAATATTTTTTGCCATTTTTCATCCGATTCAACAGCAATTTCTGGTCGGTGAAGATGTTCTTCATGAAGCAAAGGTACAGAAGGAATATTTACACAACTTTCAATAATTTTGTTGCCATAATTTATTTTAAGGGAGCTAGATTTTATGAAATAATCCTCCTTATCGGTGACCTTAAATTCAATTCCCAGCCTTCGCAAAAGCAACTCATCCAAAACATATTGGGTACGTGTTGATATATATGGAATGAGAATGAGGAACATACAAAGTTTTTTACTAATACTTTTTAGCAAAAATATTGTATGCTTGCACCAAACAAAAATAAATATTTTTGACAACGAAATGAAAGTGGTAATTTTTGCAGGGGGCTTAGGAACCCGCATATCTGAAGAATCTTATTTAAAACCTAAACCCATGATTGAAATAGGCGGCAAACCTATTTTGTGGCATGTAATGAAAATTTATAGCCAATACGGATTTAACGATTTTATTATTTGCCTTGGATATAAAGGGTATATCATCAAAGAATATTTCTTCAACTACTTCTTGCATAACTCTGATGTAACAATTGATGTAAAAAACAATTCATTTCAAGTTCACAACTCGGATACTGAAAATTTCAAGGTAACTCTGGTTGATACTGGCTTGGAAACAAAAACAGCAGGTAGGCTCAAGAAGGTTAAACAATATATCGGTAATGAAGAGTTCCTTTTAACCTATGGAGATGGTGTTGCAGATATCGATATTAATCAACTGATTTCATTTCACAAATCACATAACAAAATTGCTACGGTTACTTCCATCCAACCTATAGGAAGATTTGGAGTAATGGGTATCAATGAAAATAATTCAGTAGAGATTTTTAAAGAAAAAAGACAAGAAGATGAAGGTTGGATAAATGGAGGTTTTTTTGTCTTAAAACCTGAGGTTTTCAGCTACTTAGATTTTGATTGTGATGATACGATGTGGGAAGACACCCCATTACTTAAATTGACTAACGATAAACAATTGATGGCATATAAGCATCAAGGTTTTTGGAAATGCATGGATGCCATGCGAGACAAAATTGAATTGGAAGAGTTATGGAACTCTCAAAACGCCCCTTGGAAAATCTGGAAATAATAAAAAATTTTGGAAACAAGTTTCTCAAACATATATAAAAACAAGAAAGTACTAATCACTGGAGACACTGGTTTCAAAGGCTCTTGGCTATCCATTTTACTGCTCGAATTAGGGGCAGAAGTATATGGCTACGCTTTACCTGCTTATACTGAAAAAGATAATTATGTAAAATGTAAACTCTCTAATAAATTTAGACATTTAGATGGAGATATTAGAGATCGTGAGAAGTTTATCAAATATGTAAATGAAGTCAAACCTGACTTTATGTTTCACCTTGCAGCTCAAGCCATCGTATTATCATCATACACCAATCCCATTGAAACTTTTGAAACCAACTTGATGGGGACAGTTAATTTTTTTGAAGCTGTTCGCCAATCTTCAAGTGTGAAAGTAGCTGTCAATGTTACAAGTGACAAGTGTTACGACAATAAAGAATGGATTTGGGGATACCGTGAAAACGATGCAATGGGAGGTAAAGACCCATACAGTGCTTCAAAAGGAGGATCAGAGATAATAACCAATTCTTATCTTCATTCGTTTTTCAACAATACCGGTATCAATATCGCATCTGGTAGAGCGGGCAATGTAATTGGTGGCGGAGATTGGACGGAGTTTAGAATTGTTCCTGATTTTTTTAAGGCATACTTATCAAATGAAAAACTTGTAATTAGACACCCGAATGCAACCAGACCTTGGCAATTTGTATTAGAGCCTATTTTCGGCTATCTAAGTTTATGTGCAGCCTTATTTGAAAAAGGATTTGAGTACAGTGGAGGTTGGAATTTTGGTCCACAAAGTAATACCCACAAAACAGTTAGCGACTTATTATTATCCCTCAAAAATCATGATGATTTTAGGAGTTTAGTAGTAGAAGAAATTCCAAATCCATTGCATGAGGCATCTTACCTAAAATTAGATATTACGAAATCCTCAACGCATTTGGCATGGAAACCAGTTTTGAACTTTGAACAAACCATTGATTTTACCAGAAACGGCTATCTGGATGAACTAACGAGCCGCTCAAACCTATATGAAAAACGTGTAGATCAAATTAAAAACTATATTAAGCTCGGCAACTAATATGAATTTTATTTCTACACCACTTGAAGGAGGATATGTCATAGAACCTAAAGTATTAGGGGATGATAGAGGATGGTTTATGAGGACCTATTGCAAAGATATTTTCTCAGAAATTGGTCATGATAAAGACTGGGTTCAAATGAACCAATCCTATACCCAAAAATCAGGAAGTGTAAGAGGAATGCATTTTCAAAAAAGGCCATACTCAGAAATAAAATTAGTGCGTTGTGTTCGAGGAAAAGTCTTTGATGTCATCGTTGATATTCGTAAAGATTCTAAAACATTTCTCAATTGGTTTGGAGCAGAATTATCTGCTGAAAACAAAAAAATGATGTATGTGCCAGAAGGCTTTGCTCATGGCTTTCAAACACTCTCTGATGACTGCGAATTGGTTTATTGTCACTCTCAATTTTATAAACCTGAGTTCGAAGATGCATTGCATCATAATGACCCAATGCTGGGTATAATTTGGCCCTTAGAAATAACAGAAGTATCTGAAAGAGATAAAAAACATGCCTTTTTAAACGCTAATTTTAAAGGTATTTAAAGTATATTTTATGAATTGTAGATTTTGTAATAACACATTAACTAATACATTTATTGACTTGGTAAATTCACCAGCTTCAAATTCGTTTTTAACGCTAGAGCAATTGAATGAACCTGAAACTTTCTTCCCATTGAAAGTATTCACTTGTGACAAATGCTTTTTAGTTCAAATTGACGAATACAAGCAATCGGAAGCTATTTTCAACGGAGATTATGTTTACTTCTCTTCATTTTCAACAAGCTGGCTTACACATGTAAAAAACTATGTGGAATTAATGACCAACAGATTTGATTTGAACAAAGATTCTCAGGTAATTGAAATTGCTTCTAACGATGGCTATTTGCTTCAATACTTTGTTGAGAAAAACATACCTGTTTTAGGCATCGAACCAACTGAAAACACAGCAAAAGTGGCTATTGAAAAGGGAGTAAATACAATAACCCGTTTCTTTGGAACAGAATTAGCAAACGAACTTTCAAAAAATGGCACGAAAGCAGATTTATTTTTGGGTAATAATGTTTTGGCTCACGTACCTGATATAGTAGATATTGTTAAAGGCATCAAAATTATATTAAAACCTCAAGGGGTAGTTACGATTGAATTTCCTCACTTGATGCAATTGGTTGACAATAACCAATTCGACACCATATACCATGAGCATTTTTCATATTTATCTTTCTTCAGCGTAAAACAAATTTTCGAAGCGCAAGGATTAGAAATGTTTGATGTTGAAGAGATTCCAACACATGGTGGGTCTTTAAGAATTTATGCAAAACATAAAGAAGATAATTCAAAAATTGTTTCTGAAAATGTTTCTCAATTGATTAACAAAGAAATTGCTAATGGAATTAACACCCTTACATATTATGAAGACTTCGGACAAAAGGTTAGTAAAGTAAAACTAGACTTTTTAGATTTCTTGATTCAGCAAAAAAGAAACAATAAAAAAGTGGCTGGATATGGTGCCGCTGCCAAGGGAAATACCCTACTAAATTTTTGTGGCGTAAAAAATGACATGATTGATTTTGTTGTAGACCGCAACCCAGCTAAGCAAAACATGTTTCTTCCAGCAAGTCACATTCCAGTATATGCTGAAGCTGCTTTAAAAGTAAACAAACCTGATTATATCATCATATTTCCATGGAATTTAAAGGATGAGGTTATTGAGCAACTTTCTTATGCTAGGGAATGGGGAGCTAAGTTTGTCATTCCAATTCCATACCTACAAATCATTTAATCATGAAGATTTTAGTAACCGGTGCTAGCGGGTATATTGGCAACTATGTAGTAAATGAATTGTTAGCAAAGGGCATTGATGTAGTTGCCAGTAGCAACAATCAAGATAAAGCTGTTAAATATCCTTGGTTTTCAAAGGTTACTTATATTCAACATGATATTTCAATTGTTGCAGAAAGTGATTTGTTTCAAAAATTTAATCAACCTGATATTGTTCTTCATTTAGCTTGGGAGGGTTTAAATAATTTTCTGCACCCAAATCATTACGAAAAAACTTTATTCAATCATTATTTTTTCCTTAAGAACTTAATTGAAAATGGAGCAAAGCATATTTCAGTTATAGGCACTTGTCAAGAATATGGCATGCAATCAGGCTGCTTGAGCGAGGATATGCCATCCATGCCTGATACTTCATATAGTTTAGCGAAAGATACATTGCGAAAATTCCTCTTGGAACTTAATAAGATTAATTATTTCAAATTCCAATGGATAAGACTTTTCTATATGTATGGAGAAGGGCAATATGAGAAAGCAATTATACCACAATTGAATAAGGCCATACGAAATGGGGATGAAGTTTTCAATATGAGTGGTGGCGAGCAACTTAGAGACTATCTGCATGTAATTGATATTGCTAAAAATATAGCCTTAATAAGCAAACAAAGTGAGATTACAGGGATAATAAATAATTGCAGTGGAAAACCCATTAAACTCATTAATTTTGTAGAAAACTATTTAAAAGAAACTAAATCAAACATTAAACTAAATCTGGGTTATTACCCGTACCCTCAATACGAACCAATGGAGTTTTGGGGAGACAATAAAAAAATGGAACTAATTAAAAATCTTTAACCATGCATTTAAGTTTAGATATCGAGGAATTAAGGGCTTATACATCGGCACAGTTAAACAACCTATTTCCTGATAAATACAAGATTGACCTAGACGAATATAAAGTTCAGGTTGACCATGCAATTTCAAGATTAGAGAATTGTTTTAGTAAGATTACATTAAAACATTACAATAACGAAGGTAAAACACAGTTAAACCATCTATACTCTGATCAATACTTAATGTATGTTTGGTTTCTAGCTAATACCATATACCAAGAAAAAGAAAACGCCAATCTGAGCAACAAACTATATTGTTTGAATAAATCTCTTTTTGCATTTGACTGTATGTATAACACCCAATTACCAGACATTTTTATTATATTTCATGGTGCTGGGACAATGCTTGGAAAGGCAAAATATAATGATTATTTCATCGCTCTCCAGGGATGCACAATTGGTTCTCATAAGGGGAATTACCCAATACTTGGCAGAGGTGTTTCATTAACTGCACATAGCAGTATTATTGGAAATTGTGCTATTGGAGATAGAGTTTCGGTAGGTTCATATTCAAATGTTTTTGAAACAAATATAGATGCAGATACTGTTATATATCGTAACAACGAAGGAGCAATTAAACTCAATCCAAATTCAAATAATTACGCGCAACAGTTTTTTAATATTGATTTGAAAACCATATAAATTTTTATGTCTGAAGCCCCTTATTTTTCAATTTGTGTTCCAACGAGGAATCGAGCTGATACACTTAAATATTGTTTAAAATCTGTTCTGCATCAAGATTTTGACAACTTCGAAATTATTGTTTCTGATAATTCGGATGGAATGGAAGCTCAAAAAGTGGTGAGTGAAATCAATTCGGGTAAAATAAAGTACTTCAAACAAAAGGAGGTTTTACCAATGACAGATAACTATGAATTTGCCGTTGCCCAGGCAAAGGGTGAATATGTCATTTGCATTGGGGATGATGATGGACTGGTTATTGATAGTTTGGGCTACTTGTTTAATTTCATTCAAAAGTACCAAGCAAAAGTAGTCAAATGCTGCACGGTTACTTATTGTTGGAAAGGCAGTTTGATAAACAAAGACTCAACCCTTACTCATCCAACAAGCAGGGCTGTTACTGAGGTATATAGCAAATCTGTTTTGCAAAAAGTATTTGCAATGGAATTCGACTATTTTCATTTGCCAATGATGTATTATGGCGCTGTACATAAATCAGTTATCGAGAAAATAAAATCTGTTCAAGGTTCTGTTTTTGCAGATGCTGCATCCTTGGATATGTATTCAGGTATGTGTATTGCTTGGTTAGAAGAGAAATTCTTCATAAGCGATTATCCATTCACTATCATGGGTAATTCGGCCAAAAGTAATGGTACTAATCACCATCAACGAAACAATAAAAAAAATGATGTTTCAAACGAATTTGTTAAACTTGGAAAGATTGATTTATTGTATCAAAAATACAATGTGGTGAAGTTACATCATAATGTAAAATCAATAACATGGTTAAGCATGATGCAGTTTGTAAATAATTTCAAATTGCAAAAAGAAGACTTGATAGTAAACGACAAAAAGTTTTTTTTAAGATTAAACAACCCAAATGTTATTTTACATAAAATAAATTTTGATACTGAAATTGAAGATTCGTTTGCCCAAGCAAATTACAGTAAACAATGGATGGATAATGCATTGAAAACCTTGGGTGAAGCACCATCCTATTATCCTGATTTATATTCAATGGTGCATTTTTTTACTGGCCATAAAACTATTGACCCATTGCTGTTTAATGTTGACAACGTATACGATGCAGCTATTCTTTGTAATAATCTCAGAGAGTCATCAATAAACGATAAACCAATATCCTTAAACCCTAAAAACATAAAAGAAGCAAGAAATAGAAAATTAAAATTAGCAATTAAAGTGGCTTGGCAAAAACTTATTACAATGGTTTAATTTACTTCTTTGTTTTACTTTCTTTCCAATATTTAACTATATCTAGCAAGTTCAAAGGATTGAATGCATCAAACATAATTTTCAATGATTCTCTCGGTTTATACGTAGCGGTTGTTACAATTAATCCAAGGTAATAGGTAATGACAATAGTGTATGCTGCTCCATAAATGCCAAATCTTGGAATTAAAATAAAGCTCATGACTGTGTAAGCAATTATATTTACTATTTGGTATAGAATTATTACTCTTTGCTTGTTCTCTGCCAAAAACCATAACCCTAGTGCGGTTCCATAAAAGGTGGGAATAGTGGCCCAAATGTGAATCTTAAAAACATCAGCCGAAAGGGGGTATTTTTCCTTGTAAAAAAATTGAATTACCCAATCTCCAAAAACCTGCACCCCCAAAGAAATAAAAATGGCGCTCCAAATCAATAATGAGCATAGTTGCGTAAACCGTTTTACTTGCAATTCCCTATTATCTCTATTATTTATAATTCCTGGAAAAACAGCAGCAGTAATAGCCACTGGAATAAAATAAGAGGCCTCACTCATTCGAATTGCGGCTGCATATTGACCCACAAGGTCAATATCTCTTAAGAATCTAAGTATAAGAATTTGGTCAGCCTTTTGATAAATCATTTGTATAAAACTCGAAATTATAATAGGCCAAGTATATTTAAATAAAACCTTTGCTTCTTTTACAGAAAAAAACCACCTTGAAATGAGTTGTCCTTCATATTTATAAAAAACAAACTGATTAAACATGGTTAAAGCTGCTTCAAATGCAGCCATACCAGCAAACCAAATTAACTCATAATTAAATACAATAAAATATATTTTAATTAGCGCGGAAATGAAAAGGGTAATTACCTGATTAATGGCTGTTAACTTACCCTTCACGATGGACTGGAAGTAAAAATCAATAACGGTTAATGATTGAAATACAATGGAAATACTGATTAAAAAAACAATGAAAACCCTTTCCGCGGGGTCTCTCAAATAGGAATAAAACGTGGAAATTATTACTACCAATACGGCACCAACAAAACGAAGCCAAAAGGCTGTTCCTAAAATTTCAGATGTACGTTCTTTTCGAAGAATCAACTCTCTAACAACAATACTATCAAGACCTAAAGTTGAAAAAATAGTAAATATGGCCACAATATTTAGTGCATAACTTATTGCACCAAATTGAGAAGGACCTAAATACCTTGCTACTAAAACCCCTACCAATAAACCAGAAATAATTCGTGATACTTTTTCTAAAAGAGACCACAAGCTATTGCTTATATAATTATTTTTTTTTGATATGAAAGATTCCAAATTGTTATTATTTATTGCAAATAAAATACATATAAACGTAAAAGATTATGAATTATTTTATTTTGAAGAAGTAAGAGTAAAATTTCAAATAATAGCCGAATTTACAATAGGTTCAACTAGTATTTTTCTTTTGCCTAAAGCCGATGAATTAACAAGGTATAATTTATTGTAGTATGATATATCCCTATTAAACATTTCTTAAACTGCAAACAGATTAAAATGAGTTGTTTGTTTTTATATTTTTTCTATCTTCGAGAAAATTTTAAATTTCATGAAAAGATCAATTGTTATTCTATTCTTCTTAATTTCTCAATTAAGTTTTGCTCAAATTTCAAAAAATGGATTAGTTGCCTATTATAAATTTTCTGGGAATACAAAAGACTCATCTGGCAATTCTAACGATGGTATTAATTTTGGCGCCACCCCTACAACAGATCGATTTGGGACTAGTAATAGTGCATATCGTTTTGATGGTGTATCGAATTACATTCTTGTTCCAAGATCTGCTTCCATAGAACCAACTCAAGCAGTTAGCCTCGGTGCATGGATATATGCTGAATCCAATAATGCTCAATGGATACCTATTTTGGACAAAAGATGGAATACTACAAATGACCCTTGGAGTTCTTATGGAATGTATGCCACTAGCGGAAATACTCCAGCTCCATTTACCAATAAATACTTTAATGGATTTTCTAATGGTATTGCAGGAACTGGGAAAAATTGCGTTTCAACTTCATCTATAGCATCAAATGGTTGGGTTTTCTTAGTTTCAACTTACGATGGAGCAAATCTTAAATTCTATGTAAATGGAGTACTAGAAAGCACAGTGGCGATGACTGGATCTATAGGTTATTCTTCTATGGACATGTACATTGCAAATAACTCAGAAGGTACACAATGGTTCAAAGGTGCTATTGACGACATTACCATACACAATAGAGCCATTTCGCAAAATGAAATTACCAATATGTATAATAATACCACTACTTCTATTCCAACATTTACAAAAATCCAAGAAGACATTTCGGTATATCCAAATCCATTTGAAAACTTTATTACCATAGGAAACATTTCAAATTCAAATGATTTATTCTCTGCAGAAATATTTGACTTGGCAGGTAAATTGATTCTGAGTAGCGATGAAAACAAGATTTCAACTGAATCGCTACCAAAAGGATTCTATTTCTTAACTGTTAAAACAAATAACAAAACCATCACCACCAAAATTCAAAAAAATTAATACTACCAAATAGATGAAGAAAACCATTCTCATAATATCAAGCATTTTAAGTTTCAGCTTGGCTCAAAGTCAAACTATTTCATTTCCACAAGCCAGTCCAACAGCTACGGTTTCCCAAAATTTTGCCACCTCAAAAATTGAATTAACTTATTCAAGACCTAGTGCAAAAGGCCGCAAAGTATTTGGAGATGTTGTTCCTTTTGGAAGTATTTGGAGAACAGGTGCCAACAGCGCAACCACCATTAGCTTTGGCGAAGATGTAAAAATCAACAATACAGATATCAAAGCTGGAAAATATGGTTTGCTAACTATTCCTGGAGAAAATGAATGGACGATTATCCTAACAAAAGATTTAACAGTAACCAATGCACAAGCTTATAAACAGGAAAATGATGTATTGAGATTTTCAGTAAAACCCGAAACATTACCCTATTTCACTGAAACATTTGAAATCGAGATTGCCAATGTTAAAACCAATCAAGTTGACATTGAACTTATCTGGGAAAAAACATCAGTTTCATTCACTATCAAAACTGACATAGACAGCAAATTAAGTAAGCAAATAGCTGATGTTATGGGAAAAGACAACAGACCTTATTATCAATCTGCTAATTGGTATTATGAGAATGGAAAAGATTTAAAAACAGCTTTAGAATGGGCTAATAAAGCCGTTAATGCTAATCCTGATGCATTTTGGGTATTACATCTTAAAGCTAAAATTCAAAAATCTTTAAAAGACTATAATGCAGCAATAGCTACAGCAACTGTTTCATTAGAAAAAGCCAAAGCTGACGGAGATGTGGCATATGTTAGAAATAACGAAAAGCTTATTAGCGACATAAAAGCTCTTCCAGATTATTCTGCGACAGGCAGTAAAAAGAAAAAATAATTTTACACAAAGGGGATGATTAAAATTATCCCCTTTGTTCTTTATTCTATTTGGCATAATTTTGGTTAGAAATTGCATACCATGAAAACCCTTAAAATTTTTCTTATTGCTTTTTTAATACCCTTCCTGTCAAAAGCTGACCAATTTGATGATGTTATTGCTTACATGAAAGCGGCAAACTCATCAAGTATTTCTAAAATGATGAACACCAATGTAGAGTTAACCTTGGTAGAAAACGAAGGAATGTACAGCAGACAGCAGGCAGAGATGATGTTGAAGAATTTTTTCAATCAAAATCCCGCTAAATCAGTGGTGGTACAACACAGAGGCTCTGCTGCGCAAGGTGCTAAATATGCCATTGCTATATACGAATCAAATGGAATAAAATACAGAGCCTATGTTTTTATGAAAGACTCTGGAACAGGTTTGCTTATTCATGAACTTAGGTTTGAGAAAGAATAGCTAGGATTTTTATAGCATCGCTTTCTAAAAAATCATTTATTTTGCTGCATGTTTAAACAATTGCTTAGTAACCCTGACATTCTTGAATTAATTGATATTGCCATTAGAGAAGATATTGGAGATGGAGATCATACTTCGTTAGCATGTATTGATAATGATATTATAAAAGAAGCTTATTGTATAGCTAAACAAGATGGCGTGGTTGCAGGGATTGAATTAGCCTCATTCATTTTTAATAAAATTGATGCTAACTTAGTTTTCAATCCGCATTTAATTGATGGAGATTCTATCAAATCAGGAGACATTATTTTTCATGTAAAAGGAAGCCCACAAAGCATTCTTACAGCTGAGAGATTGGTATTGAACTTCATGCAACGCCTTAGTGGAATTGCCACACAAAGCAAAGAAATAAGCAATCTGCTTGCCCCTTACCATACAAAAGTATTAGATACCAGAAAAACCACACCTGGCTTGCGTTTGCTTGAAAAGTATGCTGTAAAATTAGGTGGTTCTGAAAATCACAGAATCGGTTTGTATGATATGATCATGATCAAAGATAATCATATTGATTTTGCAGGAGGAATATCAGAGGCCATATCAAGAACAAAAGCTTACTTGGCAAAAAACAATCTTGACCTGAAAATAGAAATTGAAACTAGAAGCATTGATGAGGTGAAACAGGTTTTAGCCATAGGAGGCATTCACCGAATCATGTTGGATAATTTTGTCCCAGAAATGATAGCCGAGGCAGTGAAACTTATAGATGGAAAATATGAAACTGAGGCATCTGGTGGTATTACTCGTGAGACTATAACACAATTTGCGCAAGCGGGAGTGGATTACATTTCGGTAGGTGCACTTACCCACTCTTCAAAAAGTATTGATTTAAGTTTGAGAGTTAGTATGTAAGCTAGGCTAATACCTTAGCCTTTAACATTGCCTTTACTTCTTTGCTAATAGATTTGGCATCAAAACCACATTCTACATACAATTCAGATTGCTCGCCATGCTCAATATAAGCGTCTGGCATACCTAATCTTTTCAATTCAGCAGTATAGTTATGTTCTGCCATAAATTCTAATATGGCACTACCAAATCCACCCATAATGGTACCATCTTCCACGGTCAATATTTTCTTGTATTTAGCGAAAATATCATGAAGCAAACGCTCATCAAGGGGTTTTACAAATCGCATATCATAATGACCAACAAATATCCCTTTTTCTTTCAGGATTTCAATGGCTGAAGCAGCTAAATTTCCTGCGGTTCCAAAAGATAATATGGCCAACTCTTCACCTTCTGTAAGCATCCTACCTTTACCAATTTCAATTTCTTCAAACGGGGTTCTCCATTCAGGCATTTGTCCATTACCTCTTGGGTAACGAATTGAGAAAGGTCCAGCATTTTTATCAAGTTGGGCGGTGTACATTAGATTCCTCAATTCCTCTTCATTCATAGGGGCACTTACCACCATATTAGGCACACAACGCATAAATGGAATGTCTATCATGCCATGATGCGTAGCACCATCAGCACCTGCCAAACCCGCCCTATCCATGCAGAAAACAACATGAAGTTTTTGTAGAGCTACATCATGCACCACTTGGTCGTAGGCGCGTTGCATGAAACTTGAATAGATATTACAGAAAGGAACCAAGCCTTGGGTTGCCAATCCAGCAGAAAATGTTACTGCATGTTGTTCTGCAATACCTACATCAAATGAACGATTTGGCATCGCCTTCATCATAATATTCATACTACTGCCAGAAGGCATTGCAGGGGTAATGCCTACAATTTTCTCATTCTTTTCTGCCAATTCAACCAAAGTGTGTCCAAATACATCTTGGTATTTTGGAGGCAATGGTTTTGATGGAATTGATTTATAGATTTCACCCGTAACTTTATCAAACAAACCAGGGGCATGCCATTTGGTTTGGTCTTTTTCAGCAGGGGCATAACCTTTACCTTTTACTGTTACAATATGTAATAATTTAGGACCCGGAATTTTCTTTAAATCATTAAAAATTTTCACCATGTGGTTCACATCGTGACCATCTACTGGTCCGAAATAACGGAATCTCAAACTCTCAAACATATTGCTATGTTTAAGCAAACCGCCTTTCATTGTTGATTGCAGTTTAGAAATAATATCTTGTGAAACTTGACCTACTTTGTGAAGTCTGTCTAAGGCCTTCCAAACATCATCTTTAAATTTGTTATAAGTTGGAGAAGTAGTTATATCCGTTAAATATTCTTTTAAAGCACCCACATTTGGGTCAATGCTCATGCAATTGTCATTTAATACGACAATGATATTGCTATCTTCAACACCTGCATGATTTAGGCCTTCAAAAGCCAAACCAGCTGTCATGGCACCATCCCCAATAATGGCAACGTGTTGTCTATCCAATTCTCCTTTTATTCTTGATGCTACCGCCATACCCAATGCAGCAGATATAGATGTAGATGAATGACCTACACCAAAAGTATCATATTCACTTTCGCTTCGTTTAGGGAATCCTGAAAGTCCTTTGTAAATGCGGTTTGTATGGAATTGGTCTCTCCTACCGGTTAGTATTTTGTGGCCATATGCCTGATGTCCCACATCCCATACCAATTGGTCATAGGGTGTATTAAAAGCATAATGCAAAGCTACAGATAATTCAACCACACCAAGACTTGCGCCAAAGTGACCACCATAAACAGAAACCATATCAACGATGTATTGACGTAGTTCTGCACTAACTTTTACTAAATCTTCCTCCTTAAACTTCTTTAAGTCATCAGGATACTGTATTTGACTTAGGTTCGGGCCTGCTTCTATTTTCATTAGGTATTATAACGCAATTTGTATCAGTTTGTTTAACGACAAACCATAAATATTATGCGGTAAAAGTAATTGTTTAAAAAACTATTAAGAAAAAATAAATATAACTCTCAGAATATTTTACAATCTAGCTTCGCTAACTATCAAGTCTTTAGGATGTATAGATAGAACTGGAACCGTTGATTGCTTAATCATTTGCTCAGAATATTTGCCCTTGAAGAATGAGGTGAATGAAGTCTCTTGCTCAGTCATCATAATAATCAATCCCGCTTTTTTACTATTACAATACTCGATAGTTGTTGCAGTTGGATTGCCTCCCATTTTAATTTCGATTGTAGCATCAAGACCTTTGTCTCCAAAATTATTTGCCACTTGTCGAGAGTAGTTTTGAAGCAAAACTTCAGCGTCTTTACCACTTTCACTGCTAACTCCAATAACATGAAGTATAGATTGAAAAATAGTTCCAAAGGCCACTGCAAAAGGTGCTTTTTGTCTAGTTTCAAAAGACGTATCAATTGGAACAATAATATCTTTAAAATCAATCGAGTTGATATTACCAGGTACTGTTAAAACAAGTTTTTCAACTTGATCAATAAATTTACAGGTGTCTGCAAAACTCATTAAACCATTTAATTCAGCGTTGTTAGAAACCGAAAAAATTATCAAATCAGGATTTTCGGCTTGTGCCGCTATCATTAAGTCCTTAGCGGGCTTATTCGAACTTTGGATTTTCTTAAATTTCAATTGACCAAAAGCCGAATCAATATTATAATTTCCCTCAGAACATTGCATAGCAATCACCTCCGAATTGTGAGCTTTTGCAATTTTGGCGGCTATATCAATAACCACAGCCGATTTTTGAGGCGTATCAAAAGCTAAAAGAATTTTGTTAATTGTTAAAGCCATAATGGTAATTTTATTTCGTACAATTTAGCGACTAAAAAATAATTTGACAAAACTTGTGGCAATTGAAATTGCATCAAATTCGCAATTCACTGACTACCAGTTGATTTATATTATTTACCTTTAAATTCAGGTTTGCGTTTTTCATTAAATGCTTTCACACCTTCCTTGTTATCTTCACTTCTTCCAGCAATTTCTTGGTATTGGGCTTCGCATTCAAGCATTGTATCCAAGTCGCTCTGAAAAGATTTGTTCAACATTTTTTTCATCAAGGCAATAGCTTTTGTAGGTGCTACGGCATAATAATCCGTTAATTTTTTTACTTCATTATCTAACTCCTCTAATGAACAAACCCTGTTCACCATACCCCAATCAAATGCTTGTTTAGCTGACACCTTACTACCCATGGTACTCATTTCGAAAGCCCTTGCTGAGCCCACTAGACGAGGTAAAAAATAAGATGACCCTGAATCAAGCACCAATCCAACATTTACAAAAACCTCGATTAATGAGGCATTTTCAGCTGCTACTATCATATCACAAGCTAAAGCCAAAGAACAACCTGCGCCAGCCGCCACTCCGTTTAATCTGCAAATGACTGGTATTGGCAAATTACGAATGGCCCTAATCATTGGATTATATCTTTTATCTATCGACTCTCTAAGGCTTCTATTTTCAGCACCTGCAATTGATTTTAAATCTTGTCCGCTACAAAAAGCTTTACCTGATCCAGTAAGAACTAGTACCCTTATTGACTTATCTTTTGCGATGCTTTTCAATGCATCTATCACATCAAAACTTTGTTGCTCATTAAAGGCATTAAAGACCTCAGGACGATTAAGTGTAAGTGTGGCAGCGCCATTATTGATATCAAATAAAATGGTTTCGTAACTCATATAGGTTGGAATTAATTTTAGGGCAAAAATATAAAAAAGCCAAGGCACATCTATACCCTTTACAAAGAATATTTTCTGGGGTTGAAAGAACGAAGAAATAGCTGATTTTTTTTTACAGTATTAAAAACATGGGAATAAAACCCACTATGAGACCGAGATAAACCTGACTTAAATTATGGGAATTAGCAAATAATCTAGCGCTAGAAACCAATCCAATCATTACAAAGGTTATTGAAATAAGCGGTCGAAGTTCGGCACCAGTATTAACATAATTCACCATTAACAGCGCTAAAAATGAGCCCAGTGTAGCGGTGTGAATACTGATTTTATAAAAATAATTTACTATAAAAATTATAGTGAGCACTGCCATGCAAGCCAACAGATAGTTTAGAACAATTGGAGTTGCAGATATTTTTGTAAAATTATAATAGTCGAAACCATAAATAAATATTGTGAGCAGATATGGGATGCGTCTTTCTTCTCTATCATGCAGCATAATGGTTTTAATTCTTCCTGAGATTTTTAATACAAAAATCAAAATGATAGGTATTATGGATGTAGAAATAAAAATAAACATCAAATAAAACCATTTCAATTTGGCAGGTACACCAGAATGAAGTTGGGGGAAAAGAAAAAAAAGAGTGAATAAATTTAATAGATTTACAAAAGCAGGATGGAATAAAACAGATATGAAGTTATGTGTTATTTTGCTCATTCTAAAATTACTATGAGGTTGACTTTTGTACAGCAATTCTACTATTTATTTTTGTAATATTTGGTGCTTTGCGAAAAACGGACAACATTTGCTTAACTTACAACTCATAACTATATGAAAAAAAACATACTAACAATTTTCACATTCCTAATTCTAGGAATTTACCATTCTAATGCACAAAGATACTTAATGCCTGTATTTGATAGCATTGTAAGAACTGATAGCATACCTTATGGGTCGGCCAATAATTACCTTGGTGCCAACACTCCCCTAGCCATGGACTTATACATGCCTTTTGGTGATACAGCCTTAAATCGCCCATTATTAGTTTTGGCTCATGGGGGCTCATTTATAGGAGGCAATAGAAATGCCTATGATATTGTGAAAGTATGCAGAGAATTTGCTAGAAGAGGCTACGTATGTGCTTCGATTAAATATAGATTAGGCGTAAACACTAGTAATCCATTGGCGCTTGCCAATGAATTCGCCAATGCTGTTTGGCGAGGTACATTGGACGGAAGAGGCGCTATACGATATTTTTACAAAGATGCTAGCATGGGCAACAATTATAAAATTGACACCAATAATATTTATGTAGGTGGAATTTCTGCGGGTGGTGTTTTAGGATTACATGTGGCATTCTTAGATAAGCCTTCAGAAGCTGGCTCTGCCAACCCAAGTATTGACACCACTAGCATAGGTGGTATAGAGGGAAGCAGTGGCAGTGCTGGTTACAGTTGGAAAGTAAAAGGAGTTATTAGCCTTTGCGGAGCAATAGGTACATCTACTTGGATGAATGACAATAAAAATATTGGTATTGTTAGCGTTCATGGAACCAACGATAATACAGTTCCATTTAAAACCGATTATTTCAAGGCGGGAGTTATACCAATTGCTTTATTAAGTGGCAGCTATATTGTTGATTCTGTTGCAAAAGCCAATGGAAATCCAAGTGCCCTTAAGGTATTTTATGGCCAAGACCATGTGCCTTTTTCAGCGCAAACTCCAACAGGATTAGCCTATATGGATACAACCATTAGATTTGTGGCAGACTTCCTTTACAATGATATCAAAAGAATAAAATCCAACACTACAAATATTACCAATCAATTTGCTGAAAATATCGGTTTGAAAGTTTTTCCAGTGCCATCTAAAAGCAGCCTAATTGTTCAATTTGAGAACAATAATTACGCAAATTTTAACGTAGAATTATTTGACTTAAATGGAAAACTACTTTCAAGTCAATCAACCATATCAAATTCATTAATAATAGAAAGAAACAACATTATAAATGGCTTGTATATTCTTAAGGTAAATTCCGCTGAAGGAGAGAGTTTCAAAAAAATAATTTTCGAATAAACATTGATACGCTACTATAAAATTTACGACTTTAAACGTGATGGCTCAGAGCCTCAATTGCTTAATTCTCCTCGCACCATTGAAGTGGAAGGTAAGCGTGTTTGTCTTGTAAGGCTAAAAGATGGCTATTATGCTATTGATGATAAATGTCCGCATGCTGCAGGGCGTTTAGGGCTTGGTAATTGTGATGAAAATGGGATGGTTATTTGTCCAATCCATCGATACAAGTACGACCCTAAAACAGGCAAAGGCCAACCAGGTCAAGGAGATTATGTCAATAATTATCCAGTTGAAACAAGAGAAGATGGTGTTTATATTGGTTTTACAAAGAAATGGTGGCAATTATTATAACTAGGACATGAGGTTTCTTTTATTGATTTTATTTTCCGTATCATTCATAATTTGCAAGGCACAAAATAATGATACATTATTCATAAAACTTTGTGAAAACAACCGTGTGATTGGTGATTTAATCAAGAAGCAGCATGCAGTATTTGATTTAAAAAGGCATTTTAAAGCAAAGATTGACTCTATAGAATATAATTTCAGCAATCCGAATTTATTAAAAAGAAGCAACAAACTTCACCTTGTTTCTGTAGGTTATAGCCCATCAGGCATGATGATTATTGCGCTGCCAGCCTTTGTTGATAGCGTACATAATAAACATTTTAGTTTGAATGAAAAACAAATGCATGCCTGCTATTCAAAAATAAATCGGACCATTTGCGAATTTGATTTTGATGAAAATGGAAATATTGTTGGAAGTACTGCCATGCAAGGATTTGGGAAAAGTGAAAACTGTATTCATAGAGTTTTTACAAATATTCCCACTTCAATCAAAAACATGTATATCGACAAAAAACCTTAAGCGATTTGAAACCCGAGACCTATACTTTTTTTGAGAATGTGTATGAAGTGGTTAGACTAATACCTGAAGGCAGGGTAACTAATTATGGAGCAATAGCAGTCTATTTGGGCTCAGCTCGAGGTAGCAGAATGGTGGGTTATGCCATGAATGCCGCGCATAGCTTAGTGCCTCCAATAGCTGCCCATAGGGTTGTAAATAGAACAGGATTACTAACTGGCAAACATCATTTTGGGGGTAACAGAATGCAAGAATTACTTGAATCCGAAGGGATTAAAGTTAAAAATGACCAAGTGGTAAATTTCGAAAAACTCTTTTGGGACCCCATGAAAGAACTAAGTATATAGACAAAAACTTGGCTTAAACCCCATAAAGTTTATTTTTGCTCACAACATGATAGAATTACAAGGAGATTTTAATAGGTACTTCAAACAACAATTAGATACTGTTGAAGAGTTTGTCATACCTTTTATAGATGAAATAAAACCGATTACCAAAGAATTACGATTTTTGGAAGTAGGTTCAGGCTATGGAGGTATATGTAAGGCATTTGCTAATGCAGGTTGTCAAGTTACAGGCATTGAACTTTGGGATTATGCAAGTGATATTTCAAAAGGTTTTTTGAAAGAAGATATCGAAGCAGGAAAAATTGAAATTATTAACCGTAATGTGTATGATATTAAGGTTGGCGAACATGTTAAAGATTACTATGATATCATTTTGTTAAAAGATACCATAGAACATATACACGACCAAGAGAAATTCATGCAACATATCATCCATTTTTTAAAACCGGATGGTGTAATATTTTTTGCTTTTCCACCTTGGTATATGCCTTTTGGTGGACATCAACAAAGTTTAGATAATAAGTTTCTACATAAGCTACCATACTTTCATTTGCTACCAAATTTCTTTTACAGAGGTTTGATGAAAATGGGAGGTGAAAGTGAAGGTCGTATCAGAGATACCATGGAAGTAAAAGAAACCCAAATCTCAATTAATCGTTTTGAAAGAATTTCAAAAAAAGCGGGTTTCAAAATTGCGAAAAGAGAATTTTATTTAATCAACCCAAGCTATAAACATAAGTTTGGCGCTACTCCTCGCAAGCAATTTGAGATATTGTCAGCCATTCCCATTTTACGTGACTTTTTCACAACCACTTGTTACTACGTTCTTAAAAAATCTTAACAAATGAATTATCCATTTTTAAGTCAAATGAAAGAAATCCTTTCAACTCCTATCAACAAAGGAAAGGATGTGTGGATTGCAGATACGGCAAGGGTTTTTGGCCTTGTAAGTCTTGGAGACGAGTGTAGCATTTGGTTTGGTGCTGTGTTGCGCGGTGATGCTGACAGCATTAGTCTTGGCAATAGAAGCAATGTACAAGAAAATGCAGTGATTCATGTTGACCCTGGATTTCCGGTCATTATTGGTGATGATTGTATTATTGGTCATGGAGCAATTGTGCATGGCGCAAGTCTTGCCAACAATGTATTGGTAGGTATGCATGCCACTATTTTAAATGGTGCCAAGATTGGCAATTTCTGTATCATTGGTGCAAATGCTTTGGTAACTGAAGGAACCATCATACCAGACTATTCGGTAGTTTTAGGGTCACCTGCCAAAGTTGTAAAACAACTCAGTGAGGAACAAATAGAAAAAGTAAAACGCAATGCACAAGCCTATGTGGATTTGGGCAAAGAGTATTTAAAATATTGGGAGAATTAGAAACATTGCTGAGATCATTTTTTTATTGCGGTGGGTTTAAACCCACCGCAATAAAAAAAGAAATTAATTCTTAAGCCACTTCAAAAAGAATGGCAGTCTATTTAATTTTAGTCGGTAGTAATTTACTTTATCTGAACCAAAGCCCTTGAAGAATCGAGCTATGCTTTCAATTTCAGAACCTTCAAAATCAAGGAACATATGATGCCCCGCAAACTGATAGATAATATTATCAAACAAAAAATACATAGCTCCATATTCTCTGCCTAATTCATTGCCAGTTCCAATCATAAAAATCAGTCTATTCTTATATGTTAGAAAAACCACACTGGCAATCATGTCATTGTTTTTGGTGAATATACCCTTTGAAAGCAACAATCCTCTCTGATGAGCCTTTTCAAAAATCTTCACTAAACTATCATAATTTTTTTCTTTCACACCCTTAGTTGAAAGGCCCTTGTTTAGCTTGTAAAATGCTACCACATCTGCATAAGGTACAGTTTTTATTTCAAGGTCGAATTTCTTAGCTTTCTTAAGGTTTCTTTTAGTGTGAGATTCGTAGTTTTTTTGAAGTTTATCGTAGTTTTTATCCAAATCAAGCAAGAAATTTTTTCGCTTTCTCAACTTCACTTTCATGTCTAGTATTTGGTTCTGCTCGTTTAGATTTAGGTCAATATACTTAAATCTGTTGGGTATTGCTAGGACAAAGGCAAGCATCAGTTCTTGAGACAATTCGTACTTAGCAAAAATTCCTAATTGTTGCGTAAAAAAAGGCTGATAGGCATATTTAATAAAGTATTTTGTGGCATGAGGCAAAGGCATCACAGCTCTGTAGTCGTCCATTACCAGCGCATCCCAACCAGGGCAAGCCGTATCCAAAAACCAAGAGCAGCCATATACAAGTGGGTTTATGGCTTGTTCCATGCACAAATCCCATTTGGCTTTGTCTATTTCTGAATGTTTAAGATAATGTATCACTTTGGGCGAAAATAGAGAAAATTTCTAAAGTATTAAGACACAAACATGAATGTGGTTTGGCAAATACCTAGAAATTTTCCAAGCTTTAAAAATTAGAACTAGAGAAAAAAAATAATTAATAGACTCACAATTTATTAAAAATGAATACCTTCTGAGTAAACCTTTTTGGATTCTTATTGTTTCGATAAAAAAATATTCTCACTGAGGCAACCTTTTTACAAAAGCACGTCTATTTATCAGAAAAGGAATGAAGGACTTTACCGAGCAGGAAATCATTTTAGGATGTATGAAAGAAGATAGTCGTTTTCAGCGATTGCTTTTTGAAAAATACTATTCCAAAATGTTTGCTATTTGTGTAAGATTTTCGCAAAATGAAGATGAAGCAAAAGATATATTACAAGAAGGTTTCATAAAGGCTTTTGATGGAATAAAAAAGTTTAAAGCAGAAAGTAGTCTGAATACTTGGTTGAGTAGAATTATGGTTAACCATGCCATTGACTACTTGAAGAATCGAAACAAAAATTTGTTTTCATCCATTAGTGAAAATATGCTGACAATACCTGATTCAACTGAATTTGAAGAAGAATTAATTAAAAATCTTTCACCAGAAGAGGCCTTGGATTTACTTCAAAAATTACCCGATGGATACCGAACCATTGTTAATTTATATGCTGTGGAAGGACTAAGTCATAAACAAATTAGCGAGAACCTAGGCATTTCTGAAGGAACCTCGAAGTCTCAGCTGTCAAAAGCTAGAAGTTTTTTAAAAAAATTAGTTAATAACCTAAACACTTATGTTGTATAACAACGAAGATGAGTTTTTAAAAACACTTGCTAACAAAATTAGCAAGTTGAACCCGAAGCAGCCAAGCAGCAATGACTGGACTGACTTTGAAATGGCTTATCGTAAACACAAAAATAAAAATCAGAGAAAAAAATGGCTTTTTGTTTTCTGGTTAGTTCTGTTTTCAATGCTGTGCTCAGGATTAATTTATTTTTCAAATAATCAAATAACTTACAATGAAACAAACCTAAAAAATCAAATCGAAAACCAAATCATTGAAAATAAAAAATCAATAACAAAAGATTCGAAAATAAAGACAGAGAATGCTGCCCATAAAGCTCAGAATTCAAATAGAATTTTAATACATGAAAATTTATTATTTGATGAAAATACCAAATCAAAACTAACTGGCAAATCGAAAAATAACATAGTCAAAATGGAATCAAAAGAAAGTGTTCCTGAGATGAATAAGCCAGATGCATTCAATTTAGATGAGCAATCTGCAATTTATTATAAAAGCAATGTGCAGGTATTATATGGTCAAAAATTAAAGTCTTTACTTATCTCAATGCCCATTAATAAAACAATACTAAGCACCAAAATGAAAAACAGCTCAACTGATTCTATAAAAATGAATGCTTTGAATACCTATACAAAATCTATTAACACTGTAAGATATTTTGAAATAGGACTATGTGTTCAAAATAATAATTTCACACAACTTGATTACCCATCTGATCAATTTTTTAAAGGAGTGGGATTAAATGCTGGTATGCGTTTACAAAATAATTGGAGTTTAAATATTGGTATTAGTGCCATGTATTTAAACCAGGTTTCAATAGATAAATATACCTACCAAACAGAGGAACATCAGATTGAAAGAATTGATACAACCATAAAGTATAATATAAATTATAACAGACTGATGATGCAATTTGATACTGTTTTGAGTTATAAAAACGTAAATCATGAAGCCAGTTCAATTTATAAAAACAACATTATTTTTATACACTTACCATTTCAGGTTCGATATCATATTGGCAATGAAAAACGAAGTGTTTATGCTGCAATTGGGGCAACTGGAACTCTCGTTTACCAATCACAAAACATTACCAAAAATGTAGGTTTAAATAATGAAAGAAATCAATCTAAGGATACTTACAGCTTTATGTTTGCGCCTACTATCGGATTAGGATTGCACCAAAAAATATATAGAAATTTGGATTTCCATTTGGCCTCAAATTACTCCAAGTATCTTAATGTTAATCTTATTCAATCCAATTCTTTTCAATTACAAACCGGTTTAAAATATAATTTCTAAAAAAAAAGAACATGAAAAATAAAGTTTTAAAATTCAACATGAGCAAGAAGCTCGCATTAATGCTTCAACTAATTATTATGTCAATTTCTACAGTTTTGGCCCAATCTTGCCTCCCTAGATTTGACCATTACAAATCAGCTAAAACCATTCTATTTGCAAACCAATCAAAATCTCCATTTGGTTTAGGTAACTATTATTGGAATTTTGGAGATGGAACTCCTATAACTTTTAACAACGACTTTCATTTAAACCACACATATGCGCAAGCAGGTAAGTATAAAGTATGCCTAATAGATAGCTTTTGCCCATCAAATTCTATGTTTTGTGACAGCGTAAAAGTTGAAAATAGTAAAGATGTTGAAGCTGGGTTTACTCATCAGGATTTCGGCAATGGATCTTTTATTTTCTTAAACTCAAGTATTGCGTATAATTATCCTATTATAACTTATCAATGGGATTTCGGTGATGGTAACCTAAGTAATGATAAAGATACTAAACACAATTATCACTCATCAGGTCAATATGTAGTTAGTCTAACTGTTTTAGATAGTGGTAATAATTTCGATATTTTTTACGATACTGTTAATACAACGGTAACCGCTCCCTGCTATGCCGACTTTAATTATCAATATGTAAACAACCAATTTGAATTTCATAATTTTAGTTCTAGCCCTGATAGTTTAGTAAGTTACCAATGGTTTTTTGGAGATGCTTCCAATGTTAATACCCAAGCAAATCCAACACATAGTTATAATGCTATAGGGAATTACACCGTTACCTTAGTGATGAAAAGCGCAACTTGCAATGACACCATTCAAAAAACAATTTCTCAGCCTGATACAGCCTTATGTAATATCAAATTTACCAGCTTAGTTAATTATCAAAAAGTATTGTTTAATGTAACTTCTAGCAACCAAGAACCATTATTTGAAAAATACTTAATTGATTATGGAGATTTAAATCAAGATTACATGGAAACAAATACCATATCGCATATTTATAACGACACTGGTAGTTACAAGGTTTGCGTTTACTCTCAAATTAATTTGTGTGGCATACAGTTAATGAGCTGCGATACTGTAAGAATAAATAGCTTAACCGCTATTTGTAAAGCTAATTTTGATTTATACAGCTCTGCTTTCAGTGCAGTTGCCTATAATGCATCAATTGCTTATGGCAGTTATGTACCTTCAAATATTACTATTAAATGGGGGGATGGATTGGTTTATTCGGGAATTGACAGTGGTATATTCAACCATACTTATGCCAATGAAGGTACTTACAATGTAACTTTAATAATGAATAATCCTGCCGGTTGTATTGATTCATTAACAAAAATTACAAGTGTTGGTCCTGAATATACTTTAAGTGGGACTATTAAACAAAGTGGATTACCTGCTTTTTATTCAGGAGTTTATGTGTATAGCTACGATTCGATCTCGGGTTTATTGTACAAAAATAATTATACCAGCACCGATGAAAATGGAAATTATTCAATTAGTTTGAAAAAGGGTTTTTATTTGGTACAAGCTGATTTTGCTTTTGACCCTTTCAATAATGGGTTTTATTTACCTACCTATTATAAAAACAAATCGAATTGGGATTTGGCTGATGTTCTTTATCTTCAAGCCAACCGAAGTGGCATTGATATTGACCTAATACCATATACTTATGACTCTACAGGCAAAGGAAACATTTCGGGTTTTGTTAAATATGGTACAGGTGTGGTTGATCAAAATGGACCTATTAAAGAAGGTAAACCTGCTGAAAAAATGTTAGTGTATTTAGTGGATGGAAATGGCAGAACAGTAGCCTTTACTCACACAAATACAGATGGCGTTTTTGATTTCGGGAAAGTGCCAATAGGTAATTACAAAGTATGGGGCGAAATGGCAGGAAAACAAACTTTACCTGCACAAGTGGCTATCAACAATGCTGTGAATAATGTATCAGGCATCAAAATAATTATTGGCAAAAACAGTTTAACAAGTTCAATTGGCGAGCCAGCTAATATCATTGAACCTATTGAAGCCTCGATATATCCAAATCCGAGCAAAGGTCTTTTGAATATAGAGTGTGCTAGCAAGAATTTAAGTTCAGTTCAGGTTTTTGATATAACAGGACAGCTAATACTTGAAAGCACTATTGAAAATGATAATTCAAAAGTGAGTTTGGATATTTCGAATAATAAGAATGGTTTGTATATAATTAAAATCAATTCGGTTGAGGGAAACAGCATCATCAAAAAAGTCCTTAAACAAGACTAATGAATGATTGATTGCGAAAAATTGGGCTACCTAAATGGTGGCCCTTTTTGTTTACGCATAGTCAATTGAGTATAAGTATAAAGAAGGAAATACATTCTAACAATTAATACAAAACCACTTCACAATCTTTATTCTATTCTATAAAATCTTGGTATATAAAAAGGAATAATCCTAAAATAAAAAATATGCATCCCACCAAATTCCATTTCTTAGTTGAATTCCATTCTGTTTGACCTCTATAATTCTTAAATGTGTTATAAATATTATAGATGGCCATTATGTATAAAGGTATCAACATGAGAATATGTCTAGTCATAATTTTGATTTATTTATATGCAATTAAGCAAATATTTCTTTTAATGATACTATCAGTTCTATTTGCAAAGAATGGCATTGAAATAAAAAAGCCATTGGCTATAAATAGGCTCACTAGCGGGACGCTAGCGAGTGCGGAAATCACTCTGAAATTATTTCTGCCTCAAAAATATTCTGCAATAGTTCTTTTGACTTAATTGATTCAAATTTAAAAAACACCATAGTCATTATATACAAGAAAACAATCATGTAAAATGGTTGTAATTCAAAAATATTTTTACTTAACAACACTATACCCAAAAGTAACATAAAACCACACCAAATAATAGAAAATATTTTAGCGAAAACATTCAATTTCATATTAACATATATTTTAGTTCCATCAGTATCTGTTTCAATAGCACCTAGAATCTTAGGAAGAAATGAATTACGATAATTTAT
>JBBALJ010000009.1:0-57727 GCA_040403075.1 Bacteroidia bacterium | reverse complement strand
CTATCAAATATTTATAAACATTTTAATTAACATTTTATTATCCCGAACTCAGGTTCATAGTAAATAAGATAGGCATGACTCAAGTATGCTTGCACAAACCCACCATCCACAAAAAACCAAAAACATTTTCAGGCAGATTTTATGAATGTCGGAGGCGTTTGCTGTAAAGTCCTTTTAATACAAGCCAATCCGAACGCGAAGCCAAGATAATAGCTAAAATAGCAGGCGTGCGTTGGGCTGAAAAAAATGTGGGCCGTGCATCCTGCCAGTGCGTGGAAGCATATTTTTTTCTAGATTTTTTGTAACTTTTTCAGCAATGGAAAAAGTTAAAGAAAGAATATGTGTATGATTGAAATTTTATCTAAATTTTAATAATAAGATACATCCCCTTGCCCCCTTCAAAGGGGGAAAGGCCATCAAGTAATTTACTAACTCTTCCTTGTGGTTCTATAACCTATCAATAGGAACATGATAGCTGCAATCGCAAAGAAGAAAACAAATTTTATATCCTTTTGCTTGTTATAAAAATCATAGGCTAGAAACAAAGCCAATAAAGCTGCTAAAATCATTTTAAGCCAGGTCATTTGATTGGGACTTAATTTCATTTTAGGGAGTAATACATATACAATAATTACTACCGAAAGAAGCAATACAAATATTAATGGTAGGTTCATTTTATACGCATTAGTTTCTTAAACTTATAGTGAATTTCAGTGTTTTCATAGATACCTGAAAACAACTCTGCACCAGGACCAAAAGCAAAAACCGGCACCATAATACCTGAATGTCCTCCTGTGCTGTAATTTACCTTAAAAGTACTTTTGTTTTCTTTGTTTTCAATTAATGATAAGCCACCGGTTTCATGATCTGCTGTAACCACCACCAAGGTATTTCCATCTTTTGCAGCATAATCCAAAACTGCATTCAATGTTTGGTTAAAGTCCAATAACTCTGCTTTCATGTACTGAAAATCGTTGGCATGTCCACCCCAATCAATCTGACTTCCTTCAACCATTAAGAAATAACCTTCTTCGTTTTTAGACAAATTATTTATGGCTATTTCAGTGGCTTTCTTTAAGTAATCTCCCCTACCATCTGATTCTTTTTTCATGCCATCATAGGCAAGGAGATATATTAATTTCTTAGCTTCTACAGGTTTAATTTCACTGCTATCAACAATGGTTGTATAGCCTTTTTCTCTAAGTTCTTCAAGTAAATCACGCTTGTCTTTTCTATCCTTAAAGTATTTAATACCACCACCAATTGCTATATCACAATGGTTACGAATGAGAAATTCAGCAATTTCATCTTCAGACTTACGAGAACCAACATGCGCATAAAACGAAGCAGGTGTAGCATGTGTTACAGAAGAGGTTACAACAACCCCAGTACCCCAACCATTGTCTTTAAGCATTTCAAACAATCCATCATGCTCTTTGCCTAATGAATCAACGCCTATAGCTCCGTTGTATGATTTCTTACCAATAGAAAAAACTGTAGCTCCTGCAGCACTATCTGTAACATAATTATCTGCTGATTTTGTTTTACTCAAACCAATTACGGGAAATCTTTCAAAAGCATTTACAGCGGTATTGTCGGCCAAAGCACCTGTAATTTGCGCCAATCCCATGCCATCGCCAATTAAAAAGATAACCTTCTTAGGTTTTTTATACTTTGGCTTCTTTGGTTTGGCATTAGCAATATGCAATCCCAAAACCATAGCAAACAAACTAATCCATATTTTTTTCATAATTCTTTTCGTTTATATCATTTCAAAAAATTTACCAGGCAATGAGCGCACGATTCCTTTAAATTCCATTTGTAGCAATCGCATCAACACCTCGCTTTGATTCATTTGCAAATCAAACGAAATATCATCAATACCAATCTTATTTTTTTGTTTAATGTAGTTTACAATCAATATATCATCCGGTTCTAAATCCAAAGGAAGGATTTGTTGCTTAGGCTTAACAGCAGTGCTAGATTGCCAATTCATCAATTCTAACAAATCTTGGGCACAAGTAATCACTGATGCTTTGTTAACCCTAATCAAATGGTTACACCCTGTTGAGTATTCATCGTTCACCCTGCCCGGCAATGCCATGATGTCTTTGTTATAACTATTGGCTATTTCAGCAGTTATTCTTGAGCCTCCTTTTAACGCTGTTTCAACCACTACAAGCACATCGCACATACCTGCCACTATGCGATTTCGCTTTGGGAAATTAGGTGCATCTGGAATGGTTCCACTTGGAAAGTCGCTTAATAAACCTCCATTTTCAAGCATCTGTGCAGCTAGTTTTTTATGGGTGGCAGGGTATATCCTATCCAACCCATGTGCAAGCACCCCCACAGTAGACAAGCTATTTTTAATAGCCGACCTATGAGAATAGCCATCAATACCCAATGCCAATCCACTAAGGATTAAACAATTTTGTTCGGCCAAATCAGCCACAAGGTTTTCGGTAAATACCTTTCCATATTCGCTGGCTTTCCTTGTGCCCACAATAGACACAATTTTGAGGTTATTTAAATCGGCATTGCCCAAATAATACATCAGACAAGGCGAATCATAAATGTCTTTTAACCTGAATGGATAGGCCTCATCCAAATAAAAAAGGGGTTTGATTTTATGTTTTTGAATAAATTTGAGTTCCTCTTCTGCTCTACCAAATGCTTTAAAATCTGCAATGCTATCTGCCGAAAACTCACCAATACCAGGTATTTTCAAGAGTTTGGCTTTTTTCTCTTTAAACACAGCTTCAACTCCTCCACAATAACTTACAAGATTTTTAGCCAATACATCTCCAATATTGGGTATGAGCGTTAAAGCTATCTGATAAATAAGTTGTTGTTCCGACTTCATTTATTTACAAATCACTTCTAAGGTTTTAACAATTGCATTTTCAATGGTTTTGGCACCTTGCTTACTAAAATTATTTGTAATTCTATTGGCAACTATGGCATTCACAGATATGGCATCAAAGCCAAACAAAGCACTCAGGCCATAAATGGCAGCCGTTTCCATTTCAAAGTTTGTAACACGCACTGCATTTAATTCAGGTCTATTTGATAGGTTTGAAAAATTCAATTTAGAAAGTCTTTGCACCAAATCTTCACTTACAATGTTTTTTCTAATCATGCGTCCTTGAGGGGCATAAAAACCGCAGCATGTAACAGTAGCACCTCTCACAAAGCTATTATCAAATTTATCTATCAAAGCTTTTGACCCGTAGCTTAAATAGGGTGTTATGAAATCATAACCTAATTGTGAAGCAATGTGATTTTCAATATCCAAATCTTTTCGGCTTTGGTAATAATTCATTACCCCATCTAAACCAATACCATGCGTTGAAATAAGCAATGAATCAACGGGAATATCAGCTTGTAAAGCACCAGAAGTGCCCACACGGTATATTCTACATTTAATCAATTCCTTTTTCACCATCCGCGACTCTAAATCAATGTTTTTTAACATATCAATTTCGTTCAGAACAATATCAATATTATCTGTTCCAATGCCTGTAGAAAGGACACTTATACGCTTATTTCCAATATAACCCGTATGGGTAATGAACTCTCGTTTTTCTTTCTTCATTTCTATTTTATCAAAATGAGCAGAAACCTTCTCAACCCTGTCAGGATCGCCTACTAAGATAATATCATCTGCTAGGTCTTTGGGTAGTAAATTCAAGTGATATACTGAGCCATCTACGTTTAAAATTAACTCAGATTCGGGTATGACATGTATCATTAGGTATATTATATTATTTTAGGGAGGGCAATATCGTTAAAAAGTTTACCTTTGCAGGCAAATTAATAAAAACTATTTCATGGAAAACATTCAAAAAAAGAAAAATATCATGTTGGTTCCCGTTGATTTTTCGGAAATCTCATTAAATGCTCTTAATCATGCAGCTCAAGTGGCAAAACACTTTGATAATGACTTGGTTTTAGTAAATATTTTGGAAGATGATTTTTTAAGTTCTGTATTTAGTTTTAGTAAAAACGACACAAAAGACGAATTAGCCAAAGAGGCCTTATTACATAAATTAAACGAAAAAGCGGCTGAAATCAAAACCAAATATGGAGTAGATTGTAAGACTGCTGCAAAATCTGGCAAGATTTATAAAACCATTATTGATACTGCGGCTGAGTATGGTTGCGATTGTATCATCATGGGCACGCATGGTGCAAGCGGGGTTGAGCGTATCATAGGCAGTAATGCATCTCGCGTTATAAGCTATTCAACGGTTCCAGTAATTGTTGTTAAAAATGACAAAAACCCTAATGCTTATAAAAACATCGTTTTCCCTTTAGATTTAACCTCTGAGTCGAAACAAAAAGTAAAATGGGCCTTACATTTAGCGAAAGCATATAAATCAACCATCCACATACTGACTTATAGCATGAGCGATGAGTTTTTAAACAACAAAATGATGGCTAATTTAAACCAAATCAAAAATTTATTGTCTGAAAATGGAGTGGCATATGATGAAAAAATAATGGACAACAATGATGATTTTGCTTCAGTTACTTTAAATTATGCAGAAGCCATAGGTGCAGATTTGATTATGATTATGACACAATCTGAAGACAAATCAATCAGAGAATACATTATTGAAACTTACCCTCAACAAATTGTAAATGATTCTGGAAATGTTCCAATTTTCTGCGTAAACCCAAATCACGAAACATTCAAATCTGAATTTATTATATAATACTATTTAAACCTTTTAGTAAAAAGCGACTCGAAATTCGGGTCGCTTTTTGTTTAAAAACATTTAGCATTAAAACATGTTTGTTGATTAAAATTACATTTAAATCATTGAGATGTAAACTAATCCCTTTTCTTTGCTTTTTATTATTTTAAAGTAATTTCATGAACAAAAAAACCATACTATTCGCTCTATTTATTAGTATTTTATATTTAAACACAAAAGCACAGTCTTTTTCAATCAATGGAAGAATATCTGATGCAAGCGATAAAATGTATTTACCCGGAGTTAGTATTACCCTTATCCACATACCTGATACAAGTAAGAAATCAAATACAATAAGTAATGCAGATGGTTCATATATTTTTGAGGGTTTAGCCAATGGATATTACATAATTAAATATAACTATCTAGGTTATAACACATACATAAAAAGATTAGGAATAAGTGATAAAAACGAACTGCTTAATGTACAATTGACAAGTAAAACTGAAAAGTTAAAAGATATAAATATTGATGCAAAACAAATTCGTGTAGAACAAAAAGGTGACACGGTTCAATATAATGCAGCTGCTTATAAAACACATAAAGATGCAAGTGTTGAAGACTTGGTTACCAAAATGCCTGGTGTAACAAATGAAAACGGAACAATAAAAGCCCAAGGTGAACAAGTGCAAAAAGTACTATTAGATGGTAAAGAATTTTTTGGTGATGATCCTTCTATGGCTCTTAGAAATTTGCCTGCTGAAATGGTAGATAAAATACAAGTATTTGACAGAATGAGTGACCAATCCCGTTTTACTGGTGTAGATGATGGAAATGCACAGAAGACCATTAACATAACCTCGAAACGTGGCAAAACAGAAGGCCAATTTGGCAAATTCTATGGGGGATTAGGTTATTTTAACAAGCCTGCCGACATCTTTAATTCAGGTCTGAACTATAACTATTTTAAAGGAGAAAGAAGGGTTTCTATTCTTGGTTTCAGCAATAACATCAATCAACAAAACTTCAGTATGCAAGATTTGATGGGTGTTATGGGTGGTGGCGGTGGAAACAGGGGTGGTGGCGGTGGAATGCGTGGTATGGGTGGCATGGGAGGAAATATGCCACCAGGTGCTGCAAACTATATGCTGCAAAGCAGTGGTCTAGGCAATTTTATGGTAAACCAACAAAACGGAATTGCAACTAGCCATGCTATTGGAATTAATTATACTGATGAGTGGACCAAACAAATAAAAGTTACTGGAAGCTATTTCTTCAATCAAATAAATAATGAAAGCAATAGTACCTTAAAAAGAACCTATTTCAATTCAAAAGATAGCGGTATGGTTTATAATGAAAATAGCCCTTCAAACAATTCTACCAATACAAATAATAGAATTAATTTTAGGTTGGAATACAACCCAGATACAAACAATGCTATTATTCTAACGCCTCGATTGAGTTTCCAAAACTATAGTTCAAATTCAATAACCAATGCAGGTAATAGTATAGGAGACAAAGCTATTAGTAAAACATCTAACTTAAATACTGCAGCAAGTGATGGTTATTCATTTAAAAACGAAATTTTATATCGTCATAAATTTCTTAAATATGGCAGAACCATTTCATTTAGCTATGGAACAGACATAAATGATAAATGGGGCTATTCAAAACTTATTTCAAGTAGTCTATTTTCAAATTCAGGTTTAGACACAAACATTATAAATAATCAGAACTCAACACAGAATACATTCGGCTATACGCACTCTGGTAATATTAGTTATACCGAGCCCTTTGGCAAATACAGCCAAGTTCAAATCAATTACAGTCCTTCCTACAACTATAATGTAAGTGATAAAACCACTAAAAGATACGATAGTACAGAAATCGCGTATACTAAATTAGATACAAACCTTTCAAATAAATACAACTTTGATTATACGGTTCAAAGAGGTGGATTAAGCTATGTTTTTAATTACAAGAACACCAACTTAACGGCTACTGTAAATGCCCAACAATCGCATTTGAAAGGCACACAACAATACCCCTACGCGTTTAATACTGAAAAAACATTTGAAAATATTTTACCTCAATTACAATGGAATCATAAATTCTCGAGTTCAACCAATTTGCGATTCAACTATAGAACTTCTGCCAATGCACCAAGTATTTCGCAATTGCAAACAGTTGTAAACAATAGCAACCCCGTATTGCTTTCAACAGGTAATGCCAACCTTAGACAAGATTATACCCACTTTGCTATGGCCAGATTTGGCCACACCAATATGGCCAAAGGAACCAGTTTCTTCATGTTTTTAAATGGCCAAATGACACAAGATTATATTGCTAACCAAACCATTCTGCCTGCTTCAAGCGATACGATTGATAACATTGTTGTTAAGAGAGGCTCTCAGTTAACAAGACCTATAAACATAGATGGGTATTGGAATGCAAGGGCTTACTTATTATATGGCTTCCCTCTTAAGTTTATTAAAAGTAATATTAATGTGAATGCGGGTTTAAGCTATAGCAGAACTCCTGGTTTGATAAACAACTTAACCAATTATGCAAATACTTACAACTTAAATCAAGGTATAACCATTGCAAGCAATGTGAGCGAATTTCTAGATTTTACAATAAGTTATAACAGTACCTATAATATAGTTGAAAATACCATTCAAAAAGGAGCCAACAACAATTATTTCAATCATACTGCTGGCTTAAAACTGAATTATGTGATTTTTAAAAAGATTGTATTTAATACCAATATAACTCAAACATTATACACTGGATTAAGCCAAGGATACAACCAAAATTTCACTTTATGCAATGCATCATTAGCTTATAAATTATTGAAAAGCCAAGCGCTTGAAGCTAAGTTAAGTGTTTATGACTTATTGGATCAAAACAACAATGTAAGTCGTAATGTAACTGAAACCTATATTGAGGATACAAGAAGTAACATACTTAAACAGTATTTTATGATAACATTGACTTACAATTTACGTAAATTCAGAATGTAGTTTTACATTATCATTATTACAACATTTAATTAGACTTAAGTGCATGATTTAATTATGAAATGCAGGTTTATAACATCCGAATTTCCTAATTAATAGTTTATATTTGATTCGTATTTAGTAGGTCGAAGTTATGGATACTATCATTGCGTATAAAACAATCTTTGATGCCTTACCTGATGGTGTGGTTATAACTAATCAACTAAGGGAGATTGTTTTTGTTAATATTAAAACTGAGTCATTGTTTGGGTATTCAAAAAACGAATTGCTTGGTTGTAAACTCGAAATCCTGCTTCCAGAAAGGTATCATCATTCCCATGCAAAATTACGACTGGATTTTGAACACGTTCCATTCGTAAGGGAAATGAGTCCTAACAGAGATTTTTGGGCTAAAAGAAAAGACAATTCTGAATTTCTTGTAAACATCATGTTAAGCCCTCTAAAGATTGAGGGAAAAAATTATGTTTCTGCAATTGTTAGAGATATTACCACACAAAAATTAACAGATGAGAAATTACAGCGTTTAAACTTTGCTTTAACAGCTACTTCTGATGCTATTTGGGAATGGGATTATATTACCAATAAAACATTCTATAGTTCAAGGTGGTTTGAAATGCTTGGTTATGAAGACCAAGAGTTTGAAATGGATTTTGAAAACTGGGGAAAGTTATGCCATCCAGATGATTATCAAAACACAGTAAATTCAATATTTCTTGAATTATCAAAACCTGATTGCAAAGGTACCAATGCAGAGTTTAGAATGAGGCATAAAGATGGTTCATGGATTTGGATTTTAGCAAGAGGTAACGTAGTTAAATGGAATGATGATGGAAGCCCAATTTTGATCAGTGGGACCAATACAGATATCAGCGAACGTAAAAAAGTGGAAGGCGCACTCCGCGAAAGTGAAGAAAAATATAGAACCATTTTTGAGAATGTACAAGATGTTTTTTACAAAATAGATATTGAAGGTATCATTGAAGAAATAAGTCCTTCTATTAAGTATTTTTCAGGCTTTAATAGAGAGAATCTTATTGGCCATTCAGTTTATAGGATTTACAACAACCCCGATGACCGTGAACTTTTTTTAAGCGAGATTAAGAAATCTGGTGTAGTAAAAGACTATGAACTCAGCATTAGAAAAAATAATGGGGAGCTGATATACGTTTCTACCAATGCTACCATAGAATTTGATTCTAAAGGAAATCCAACACACATAAATGGCTCTTTGCGTGATATTACACATAGAAGGATAAACGAACTTGAAATTGAATCTCAAAACAAAAGATTACAAATACAAAACAAAGAACTTGAACAGTTTTCTTATATTGCCTCACATGATTTGCAAGAACCCTTGCGCACTTTGATTAGTTTTGCTGAATTGTTAAAAGATGAATATTCAGGAAAATTAGATGAAAATGCTGACATTTATTTAAATTTCATATTGCAATCCTCTGGGCGTATGCAAAGCCTTGTTAAAGGTTTATTGGACTATACACGTATTGGCAAAGAAAGAGAGCTGAGCGAGGTTGATTGCAAATTACTTATTTATCAAATATTAACAGACATTCAACTATCTATAAGTGAAAGCAATGCCTTAATAACAGTTAAAGAACTACCGATTATCAAAGCATATTCTATTGAACTTAGGCTATTGTTACAAAACCTAATCAGTAATGCTTTAAAGTTTAGGAAAAGGGATACTACCCCTGAGATTGAAATATCTGCAATTGAAAAAGAAAAAGAATGGCTATTTGCCATCAAAGACAATGGAATTGGTATTGATAAAAATGATAAAGATAAAATCTTTGTTATTTTTAAACGTCTACATAATAGAGGTGAATATGAGGGCACTGGAATTGGATTATCTCACAGCAAAAAAATAGTTGAATTACACGGGGGGCAAATTTGGGTAGAATCTACTTTAGGGAATGGAAGTATATTTTATTTTACTGTTCCTAAATTATAAAACAAATGAATAAAAAATTGAATTGCGTTTTGTTGATTGATGATGACGAGGCTACTAACTTTTTAAACAAAATGGTTTTGAACAAATCGGGAATTACTGAGCATATTGAAACCGTTTTGAATGGTAAAGAAGCCATTGATTATATAACTAGCAAAGGCAAATATGAAAACAAGGAGCATTTTTATCCAAAACCAAAAATAATTTTTTTAGATATTAATATGCCAGTAATGGATGGTTGGGAATTCATAGATGCCTATAAAAAACTGGATGAAGAGGTTAAAGATAAAATGATTATCGTAATGCTTACTACATCTTTCAACCCAGATGACAAAATAAAGGCTAATTTAAGTCCAGAAATATCCACCTTAAGAAACAAACCTCTTTCTTATGAAGTCATTGATGAAATCATAAATACTTATTTTGAGGATTACCTTTAATTTATTTCAAACCAAGTGAACAAACAGCAGTCTGCAATTAACACCACATATTTTAGTATTGTTGGAAATGCTAGCCTTGCGCTAATAAAATGGCTTGCAGGTTATTTTGGAAATTCATATGCATTAATTGCTGATGCCATTGAATCAACAGCAGATATTTTCTCGTCTTTTCTTGTTCTATTTGGTATAAAATATGCAAGTAGGCCTGCCGACAAAAACCATCCTTATGGACACGGTAGAGTAGAACCATTGATTACATTCTTGGTGGTAGGTTTCTTAATAACTTCTGCAACTATTATAGCACATGAAAGTATTGTAAATATAAATACCACTCATGAATTACCTAAACCATTTACATTGATAGTGCTTGGCTTAATAATAATTTGGAAAGAAATATCTTATCGAATTGTGATTAAAAAAAGTATACAAACCAATAGTTCTTCGCTCAAAGCGGATGCTTGGCACCATCGCAGTGATGCCATTACATCAGTAAGCGCATTTATTGGTATTTCAATAGCATTATTTTTCGGCAAAGGTTATGAATCAGCTGACGATTGGGCGGCACTTTTTGGTTCAGCATTTATTTTATACAACAGTTATTTGATTTTTAGACCCGCCCTAAGCGAAATAATGGACGAGCATGTTTATGACGATACTATTGAACTCATCAGAACCAATTCAATGAAAGTGGAAGGTGTTATTGATACCGAAAAATGCCATGTTAGAAAAATTGGTATGAGGTATCATGTAGATTTGCATGCGATTGTTGATAGAAACATTTCGGTGAGAGCCGGACACGAGATTGCACACCGATTAAAAGATAAAATTTTGAAGGAAATGCCCGATATAGCTGATGTATTCATCCATATCGAACCGAATTAATTGGAATTAGAATACCTTTCTAACCTTTTTACATCTTTCAGAAATACTATATCTTAAAGCTGCATAAAAATCTGCTCCATACATGGTTTTGAGTCCAAAGGTTTCACCAAATCTATCACTTCCTATCATTACATATTTAAACCTTAACGAAAGACCTATGTTTGGACTTTTATATTCATTCAATATGAACGGCATACCTACCTCTATGTTTTCCTTTTCAAATCGAGGTATAATGGCTATCGAATTCATTCTGGCCAAAGAAGGGGTAAAAGAGGGTGTGATTCTCTGAACCACAATGGTATTCAAATAAAACCCCTCAGCGAATTTGTAATCAAATTGAGCACTCAAAGCACCTGGCATTAATAGCCAAAAACTTTCGCTTGCCTTAATATCACCTGTAATTTTAGTTCTAAAAACAGAATCAATTTGGCGTGGATTATATTTAAGAACAGCATCCCAGTTTTTCCAATCTGAATTACCGCCATTAATGTCGGTTGCAAAAGAATTGTTATAATATTTGATGGCACCTATATCCAACAACGAGACCCCAAACTTCCATTTATACTCACAACTCACATCGGTATAGCCAAATAAATTAGGACATATATTTCTTCTATTTCTGTTTTTCTCTTTGCGTTGAACCGAATAGCCTAAATCAAAACTTGATCCCATTCCTCTAACCGACATCAATTGACTATTAGTCATTTTACTTGTATTTTCAGGCCCTGCATAGGCATAACTAAAACTTGAATTATTCATTTGCAAGTCACGACCCGTTTCATTATATCCATTAAAACCTCTATCATAAATATAACCTCCAGTGGTTCCAAGTAACAACTTCAAAGAAGCTCCAACTCGATGAACATATTGCATATTTTCTTTTAATACTTGCGCATAGCTGCCACCTAATTCATACCAACTTGCAAAAGCCACTTTGGTGTTTTGCATTTGCAACTGGGTATTTTGAAGTTGATTATAAGTAGGCCCTTCAAATAAAGCTAAAGCAGAACTTCCTGAGATATTTGTACCACTTACATGTGAACGAAAACTTGTTGTGATAGCAAAAGACCTTTTGGTGCTAAGTGCCATCAGCATAGAGGGCCCCATAGCGTTCACTGAACCAAAAACATATCCTGTAGATTGAATATCATTTCTCACAATAAAATTAGCAGGAATAATGGAAGCCTCATCAAATTTACTATTTGCTATTACAGGTTTTAAGGAGTCGTAAGATGGTAAAAAAGTTGGAGTAGAATAATAATGGTTATTATTGATATTCGCGTACAAACTAGCCACATTTATGTCCAATGAAACAGGCTGGTAACAAATATTGGCTGGATTAATTTTAAGGGCTTGCAAACCGGCATAATTTCCACCAATCATCCCAAACTGATTTTGAGCCCGTGGCATCTTCACAACTATAATACACAGAGCTATTAATAGCACCTGTCGTTTATACATAAGGGTATTAAAAAAATTTGTTTCCATACAGTTAGAGATAAAATTATTATCTAGAACTTGTGCCATTTAAATGCCACTAACAAAATCTCAATAAAATCAATAGACTAAGAGCATTTCATTGTATTTCGTGTCTCAAAATTAGACAATAATATTTCAATATGGAACAAAATGATTTATTTTACAATTCCTTGATAATCCTCTTCATTACTCAAACCTTAGATGCTTTACCGACTCTCCAGATTGACTCAATTCGATGAGGGCATCTATGCCAATTTCAAGATGCTTTTGAACGAATTTTTCGGTTACGCTTTTATCACTTTTTGATGTCTTTACTCCTTCTGGAACCATTGGATTATCACTTACCAAGAGTAATGCTCCCTTTGGAATGCTATTAACAAAGCCAACAATAAATATCGTTGCTGTTTCCATATCTATAGCCATGGCCCTCGTTTTTTGCAAATGGGCTTTAAACTCATCATCATGCTCCCAAACCCTTCTATTGGTAGTATAAACAGTACCTGTCCAATAATCCATGTCATGTTTTACAATCGCTGAAGATATAACCTTTTGCATCCTAAATGAGGGTAAAGCTGGAATCTCAGGCATGATATAATCATTGCTTGTACCTTCACCTCTGATAGCAGCTATGGGTAAGATCATATCACCTAATTTGGTAACCTTTTTCAAGCCACCACATTTACCTAAAAACAATACTGCCTTTGGTTCTATGGCAGAAAGCAAATCCATAACCGTAGCAGCCATTGCACTTCCCATTCCAAAATTGATAATCGTAATATTATTGGCTGTAGCCGACCTCATTGGCTTGTCATCCCCTTTCACCTCCGAGCCAAAGCGTTCAGCAAACATGTCTACATAGTTTTGAAAATTAGTAAGCAATATATATTGACCAAACTCTGACAATTCAATGCCAGTGTATCTGGGTAGCCAGTCTTTTACGATGTCTTCTTTGGTTTTCATAATATTATTTGAGTCTTTAAGTTTTCTATTATTTATTCAAATTGAAATTTTGTCCTAAGACTGTTAATTTCTTTGAGCGTGAAAATAAATATTTTAAATGAAACTCCTAATTTTCGTCCATATCTCCTGCCCTACCAGCTCTTAAATCAAACATACTACTCATTAAATCTTTAAACTCGAATCCACTTTGCAAAGGGTGCTTACTTAGCTGACTAAATTCTGATAATCCATGTAATACAAACTCCATCATCAATAATTTATCGGCTTTAGCAAGCTTAGGAAATGTAGTTTCAACCAAAGCAGACAAACCTTCTACTTTATTCAATTCTTCTTCATATCCCCTATTACTAGCAATATTCAATAAACTAATTGCATATCCATCATTAAACCAATTCAACACTTCTGCATAAGGATTTGGTTTTTTAGATTTTTTAGCTTTTTCCGGGTTGGGGAAGTTTTCAATGAATAAAGTTCTTATAGCTTTACCCAATAAGGTTTGTGCCACATTACTAGCACCTTCCAATTCGCCCTCGTACACCAATTCAACCTTGCCTGTTATGCTAGGTAAAACCCCAAACAAATCAGCAATACGAGCTTCTGTCTTCCTATCCTTGCTTAGCAACATTCTTCGCTCAGCGGCACTGTATAAGTTTTCTAAAGCAGAAATGGTCAATCGTGCCGAAACACCGCTTTTCTGATCCACCAATTCGCTCGATCTTGCTTCAAACGAAACTTGTTCAATTAAATCTAATAACAATTCATTCACTACAATGTCTTGCCTTTGATTTGGCATTACACGAGCTTCTTGAGAAGTAATAGCTTTGGATATTTCGGTGGTTTTTGGATAATGCGTCAATATCTGACTGTCTATTCTATCTTTTAATGGAGTTACAATGCTTCCTCTATTGGTATAATCTTCTGGATTGGCTGTAAACACAAATTGAATATCCAATGGCAACCGGAGCTTAAATCCCCTTATTTGCATATCTCCTTCTTGCAAAATATTAAACAGCGATACTTGAATACGCGCTTGCAAATCCGGTAACTCATTAATAACAAATATGCAGCGGTGACTGCGTGGAATAAGACCATAGTGAATAACTCGTTCGTCATTATAATTTAATTTCAATGATGCTGCTTTTATTGGGTCAATATCTCCTACCAAGTCAGCAATACTTACATCTGGTGTAGCCAATTTTTCAGTATATCTTTCATCTCGGTGCATCCAAGTAATGGGTGTTTTATCGCCTTTTTCTGCTATTAAGTCAATAGCATAGCGACTCAAAGGTTCTAAAGGGTCATCATTTATTTCAGAACCTTCAACTACTGGAATGTATTCATCCAAAAGGTTTAACATAAGGCGAGCAATACGTGTTTTGGCTTGTCCACGAAGTCCCAACAAAATAATATTGTGTTGCGATAAAATGGCTGTTTGCAATTGTGGTAATACGGTTTCATCATACCCTTGTATGCCTTCAAAAGGATTTTTTCCTCCTTTTAAAAATGCAATTAAGTTATCGCGCATTTCTTGTTTTACACTTTTTGTTTTGTATCCGCTTGCTTTTAATTCTGCTATATTTTTCATTGTTAATTTTGCTTCTAGCTACTTTATTTTATAGCTATTGTTGTATATTCCTTAAGTTAATTTTTGATAAATTTAAATTGATAGTTTTGTTGATTTAAAGTAAATATAGTGAAGTAAACTCCTTGTTTTAAATGGGATAAATTGTTTAGTTGTAAATTATTTCCATTTACAAATACTTCATTCGCATAAACCGTTTCGCCTAAAATATTGCTTATTTTCAAGGTAGTATTTTCCTTGAAATTACCTGATAAATCAATATTCAGCTCGTTATTTACAGGGTTTGGAAAAAAGTTTATTTGTTCAGTATTATTTAAAGTTGCCAATGCTGTTGTTTTTTCTTCTTGGTATATTCTTATGTAATCAATATCCATGGCACTTTGAGTGAAATTAGCCGCTATACTTGGTTGGATGGCAATGTTTAGGATTAAGTATTGCGATGCATTAAACGGCCAAGTTGAATTGTTGAATACCGAGGGTTTGTAGGTATAATGTATTATTCCATCAACAGCAAAATCCATTTTATCAGGACTCCATTCCAATGAATAAACATGAAATGCTGAAGAAACAGTTGATATTGTTCTACCACCTTTGTTTTCTGTATTTCCAAAACTAGAGGGTGTGTGCATGGCACTTTGAACAAAATTTTGGTTATCGCCCCAATGTTCCATAATATCTATTTCGCCACAAGCGGGCCAATTTTGGGTTCCAAATCCTTTATTGTCCCAATATGCACCAGGTTCATTTATATTTTTTCCCAGCATCCAAATGGCAGGCCATGTTCCTATACCCGTTGGTAATTTCGCATATATATCTACTCTTCCATAGGTAAATGCAAATTTTGAATTTAACCTAGCTGAGGTATATAATTTGGTTTGCCCTTGGTCGGTAAAATTTTCCTTTTTGGCCACAATCTTTAAATTTCCATCAGCCACAAATGAGTTTGATAATTGATTGGTATAGTGTTGAACTTCTCCGTTATACCAACTTTCGCCATTGGGTAATTTCGTTTGCCTGAACCATTTGCTAGAGTCAAGGTCTCCATTATTATTGAACTCATCAAACCAAACCAAAGTATTGTATTTACTTGGCTTAATATAATCGTTGGAATCAAAATAAAAATTATCAATGTATGCAATAACTTGGTTAATATTATTTTCACCGTTTACTTGAAGTAATACTCGGTTAAAATCCTGTCTTTTGTTTGGAGGCAATGAATTTGGATTTAAATTAATGTAAGCATCTTTAGCAAAATTGAAGCTTACAGCCTGCCAACTATCCAATACAAGTGGTTTAATAATTTCGCACTGAGTTGACCAAGGTTCAGGTAAATTTTTATCTTGTAATTTTAACGAAATTTGGTTGTTACTACTTCCAGTTATTGAACTTGATGGAACATAAATTAACAAAGTGAATGTACTAGAATCCTTTAGGTTTAAATTTTTGGCAGCATCAAATCTTATATTAGCATATTGACCACCATTATCCTTATATTCAAGCACTTTGTTGCTATTATTCAACCCGCCCTTAAATGGATTATTGAAGCTCGTGTTTAAACCACAATTATCGCCAAACCAAGTGGTAATGTTTCCATTTCCTTCAAAATTGTCTTGAATGGTTTGTGAATTTGTTTTAAAAGTAAAAACTCCTAAAATTAGGACTAAAATAAATGATTTTTTTTTATACATAAGTGATCAATTTAAATGTAAAATATTAATTAACTATTTAACAACTTTTCTTTTTCCACGTTCAAAATCTTCAAACACAAAATCACCCAATCCATTTAATCCACTATAGTATGCTTTACCATTATTAACTTTTGTAAACTCTTTCACAAACTCTTGCAAATATGGGTCACTTGCTATCATAAATGTAGTAATGGGCACCTTTAGTTTTCTAGCCTGTGCAGCCATGGTAAGTGTTTTATTTATTACTTTTCTATCTAGACCAAAACTGTTTTGGTAGTACCCATTTCCTTCTTTTAAACAAGTAGGTTTACCATCTGTAATCATAAATATTTGCTTATTACTTACTTTTCTTTTTCTCAAAATATCCATGGCTAATTCAAGACCAGCGTAGGTGTTGGTATGATAAGGACCCACCTGTAAAAAAGGCAAATCCTTAATTTCAATAGGCCATGCATCATTGCCAAAAACTATTATATCTAAGGTATCTTTAGGGTATTTTGTTTTGATTAATTCAGCCAATGCCATGGCTACCTTCTTAGCAGGTGTGATTCTGTCTTCACCATATAAAATCATGCTATGGCTAATGTCTATCATCAATACGGTAGATGTCTGGGTTTTATAATCGCGTTCGCGGATTTCCAAATCATCTTCAGTTAAGCTAAAACTATCAATACCATGGTTTACTTGAGCATTGTGTAAACTCGCAGTAATGTCAATTTGGTCAATAGAATCGCCAAAGTTAAATTTACGAGTATCGCTATTCGCTTCATCACCTTGGCCCGTAAAATTTGTCTTGTGATTACCTTGACCTGCTTTTTTCAATTTACCAAAAACCTCTTCCAAAGACTTTTGCCTAATGGTTTGATTGGTTTTAGATGTAACATCAAAATTACCGCTTGAAGGGTTTTCTTTTATGTAGCCTTTGTCTTTTAGGTCTTGCACAAAATTTCCCATACCGTATTTATTGTCCGTAAGCTTGTATTCACGGTCAATTTGATTCATCCAGTCCATTGCCTCAGTAACATCTCCATTGGTGTATTGCAACAACTGCAAGAAAAGGTTTAGCATTTGCTGAAACTTATCTTCACCATTTGGCGAAGGAAGGTATTTTGTAAAATTAAATCCTATCATTCTGTGCTGCTAATTACGTTATTAAAAACAACAAGTTTTCATCTTAACGAATAAATAATCTGTGTAATTTACAACTTAACTATTTACTTTGCCCACATGAAAAGAATATTTTTTGCGATTGCAATTTTCTTAATGCTTATTAACAGCTATGCCCAACAAAAAGTTTGCGTAGCCTTCTACAACCAAGAAAATTTATTTGATACCATAAACGATCCTAACAAAAATGACGAGGAATTTTTACCAGAGGGCAAATACAAATGGAATACTGAACGATACAATGCCAAACTAAACAATATGGCTAAAGTAATCTCCGCCTTAAACCCTGATTTCTTAGGTATGTGTGAGGTTGAAAGCATTCACTCATTGACTGATTTACTTAACAATAACCAATTAATGGGAAGTAACTACCAACCCGTTTTTTATGAAGGCCCAGATGAAAGAGGTATTGACAATGCATTGATTTTCAAAAAAACTGTAGTAAAAGAAGCTAGAGGTAAAATATTTACTATCAATCCAGAAGGTTTAGGTGGAGATAAAACGCGTGGAATCTTGTTTGCAAACATCACCTTACATAACAATGAGCATATTTATTTCCTAGTAAATCATTTCCCTAGCCGCAGAGAAGGAGAAAAAGAATCAGAACCCAAAAGATTATATGTGGCAGGAGTAGTAAAACATATTTGCGATAGCCTATATAAAAAAGATGCAAAAGCCAATATCATAGTGATGGGAGATTTTAATGATTATCCCAATAATGCCAGTGTTAAAGAGGTGATTGGTGCCAAAGGAGATGTTAAAACCATTCAAGCTACAGGTTTCTTCAACCCTATGTATAGCCTTATGGAACAGGGAAAAGGCAGTTATAGACACAAAGGAGAATGGAACTTTTTAGATCAAATTATACTAAGCAACAATTTGGTAAATTGCAAAACCAAAGTATGCTACAAGGCTAATTCTACTGATGTTTTCAAACAAGATTGGATGATTGAAACTGAAGAAAAATACAAAGGTAATCCGCTGCGTACTTTTGGGGGTATGAAATTCTTGAATGGCTACAGCGACCACCTGCCTGTGATGATGTATTTAGACATCAAGTAAAATGATTGAAACAAGCGAAAATCCTCAAATACAATTAACCAAAGATGGTTCTCATACCCTATTTAATGACCAACTAAACGAAAGCTACCATTCAACCAACGGTGCTTTACAAGAAAGTTTGCATGTATTTATTGAGGCAGGATTGAAACCTCAATTAGAAAAGAACTTTGACCATCGAATACAAATATTAGAGCTTGGATATGGAACAGGTTTAAATGCGATATTAAGTTATATTGTATGTAATAAGCAACAGGTGAATTGCGATTATACGGGCATTGAAGCCTTCCCTCTAGATTCTTCATTGATAGAACAATTGAATTATTCCGATTGGATGAATGATTATGAAAAGGATATTTTCAACCAAATGCATACCTGCGAGTGGAATGAAAAAATAGATTTGAATAACAGATTCTCTTTGCAAAAACTCCACACAAACATTGAGGATATGGCCAAAAATCCACTTGCCTTAATGGAAAATCATTTCGATTTAGTTTATATGGATGCATTCGACCCTGCCAAGCAACCGGATTTATGGACTATTGATATTTTCAATACACTATATCAAATCATGAATCATGGGGCTAGCCTAGTAACCTATTCGAGCAAAGGAGATGTAAAAAGAGCCCTACGAGCAGCTGGTTTTTTTGTAGAACGACTTCAAGGCCCAATTGGAAAAAGACATATGCTAAGAGGTCGAAAATTAGAAATTTGAGTGTTTATTAAGCAGAATACACTTAGCATAAATTGACGCAAATTACTTTCATTTAAATCAGTATGTTTGTTTAAATCCTCGATGAAAAAAGAAATCAACTATAGGTTAGCCAACATAAATGATGTAAAGAAACTTTCTATACTATTCAAACAGGTGTATATCCAAACCTATGGCAAGGAAGGGGTTTCAGATGAATATGCAAATTTTATAACAAAACAGTTTTCGGAAGAAAGACTCCATGAATTAATAGTTCTGCATTCAGATTGTTTGATAGTGGCCGAATACAAAAATAATTTGGTGGGGGTAGCAGAGATTGAATTCAATAAAAAAAGCCCAATTGGTAATCTAATTGCCACTGAGTTAAACAAACTCTATATTCTTGAATGGTTTTGTGGTCAAGGCATAGGATACAGACTGCTTATTGAAGCGGAGAAAATTGTTAATTCAAAAGGATTTAACGAAATTTGGCTTTGGGTATATGAAGAAAATTATAGAGCCATTCAATTTTACGAAAGGCAAAATTATGTTTGTATTGGCCATGCTACTTTTCAAATGGAGGTAAATAAATACGACAACAAAGTAATGTTAAAGAAATGGTAAATATTCGTCCTTATGCGCCCCAAGATAGGCAAGCCTGCCTTACTATTTTTAAGAGTAATTGCCCTACATATTTTGATGCAGATGAAATTTTAGGATTAGAAAATTGGCTAAATGGACAAGATAGTGGTCAAATCACCTATCAAACTTCTTCAGCTAGTTACTTCTATGTATTAGAAGAAAACCTACAAATCCAAGCTTGTGGTGGCTTTTATATTGTGAAAGACAAACCCAACGCCAATATGGTGTGGGGAATGGTAAATCGAAATCATCACAAAAAAGGTTATGGCAGCTTGTTATTTCAACATAGAATCAATCAAATTAAGATTCATTATCCAAACTACGCTATCGTTTTGGATACTTCTCAGCATTCTTATTCCTTTTTCGAAAAATTCGGATTTAAAACCCACAAAGTAACTAAAGACGAATATGGACCAGGACTTGATAGGTATGATATGAATTTGTGAGGTGTTATTATTTATTTACAACTTTTTAGAAATATAAAATTTGCCTATGGTTGGTGTTTAGCGAAGCGTCACCAACCATATATGCCCCCAAATGCTGGTGCTACCGTCAGCACATCCCGCAGTCGCTAGCGTTCCGCCAGTGAACTTATTGATTAGCCTATGGCTGTTAAAATCTTGCCTGATGCTGTTCTAAGCTTGCCTTCGCTCCGTCACTAATAATAATAAAACCACTACAATCCCTTTTCTTTCTTAAATTTATAAACGAAATTTGGAGGCAAAGGCTTTAGAAGCTTATTATTGTGTTATGCAATTTGTTTATCCGGGATTTTTATTTGCCCTATTTGCCATTTCCATACCTATCATTATCCATCTGTTTAATTTCAGAAGGTATAAAAAAATAGTCTTTAGCGATATTCGTTTCTTAAAACAAGTAATAGAAAAAAACCAAAAACAACAGAACATCAAAAACTGGTTGGTATTACTATGCAGGATTTTGGCCATATCCTTTTTAGTGATTGCATTTGCCCAACCCTATCTTCCTTATCAACAAAACAAAAGCAATCAAAAAGAAAAAACAGTTAGCATTTTTGTTGACAATAGTTTTAGCATGAGTGCTATGGGCAAGGATGGAGAGCTGCTTGAAACGGCTAAAAATAAAGCCCGACAAATTGTGGATGTATATAAAAGCGATTGTCAATTTCAATTGCTAAGCAACGATTTTGAAGGCAAACACCAAAGATTGGTTAATAAACAAGATTTTCTAAACATGCTTGATGAAATAAAACTAAGTGCTTCAAGCAAAAACTTAATTCAAATTTTATCTCGACAATCACAAGCTTTAATTCAGAATAACAGCGAGCGAATCTCTTACATCATAAGCGATTTTCAAGAGAAACAATTGAATGCTTCAAACTACGAATTGGATTCAAACTTATTGGTAAAATTCATACCCATTGAAGCAGAAAAACAACAGAACATATTTATTGATTCAGCTTGGCTTTTAACACCTTTGGTAAAACCTAATTCACCCGTTACTTTAAAGGTTAGACTAAGAAATGAAAGCGATGAGAAATCGGAAAATCTACCTTTGGTATTAACCATAAATAAAGTACAAAAAGGCTTACAAAATTTTAGTTGTGAGAGTCATTCTTATATAGATATAGACCTTACATTTACATGTGGCACAGAGGCATTTCAAAATGCGGAATTGAGCATTATTGATAATCCTATTACCTTTGATGACAAACTATATTTTACCATTTCACCAAGCTACAAAGCAGAAGTATTAATTATAAATGATAAAAAAGAAAATGTATATTTAAACCAAGTATTGAAGGTGGATGGCTATTACCAAAGCAGCACACAAAATATCAAACAGCTCGACTTTTCTTTATTTAAAAACAAGCAACTTATCATCCTTAATGAACCTGAAAACATTTCGACTGGTTTGATTGAAGAACTAAAAAAACAGGTATTGAATGGAGTCTATTTGCTTATTATTCCTCCTTCAAACAATACTCAAATGCAGAGTTTGAATGCCCTTACGTCAAGTTTATCAAACTTACAATATGCAGAACTGACAAAACAAGAGCTAAAGATTGATAAAATTAACACACAGGATGAATTATTTAAAGGTGTATTTAATAAGCTTCCTCAAAATATTGATGCTCCAAGTTTGTTTGCCTATTATCCTTTCAACATTTCATCAAGCACAAGAGGTTCAGAAATATTCTCTTTGAACAATGGTACACAATTTATTTTCAAATCGGATGTGGGAAAGGGGAAAATATTTTATGCCGCTTCTCCATTTAGCGATGAATTTAGCTTATTTCATAAACATGCTTTCTTTGTTCCATTCATGCTTAAAATTGCTTTAGGAAAGCAAATAGCACCTGATTTATATTACACCATTGGCAAAAATAAGTTAGTGAAATTCAAGTCAGAAAGTGATGACAAAATTGGCTATATCAGCAAAGATAAATTTGAAATGGTTGCCGATATTAAAAACAATCAAGATGATAAAACCATTTTTGTTGATGATCAATTAAAAGAAGATGGCTCATATCAAATTAAAGGAGATAAATCCAAAATGCTTGCTGCGATGTCATTCAACTATAATAGAGTTGAATCGTATATGGGTAACTTCACAAATAGCGATTTAGAGAATATCATCCCCTCTGCTGAAATCATTAAAGAAGATATAAGCACCATGAAGAAAAAAATTGAATTGGAAGAGTATGGTACTTTGTATAGTAAATATGCTCTTTTTGCAGCATTGGCCTTTGTCTTACTTGAAATACTCTTACTTCGTTTGATGAAGTAATAGTATACCTGTGAAAAAGAAAAAAAGAATTGACATAAATAGTGTCTGAATTCAGTTTAAAAAAACTAAGAAATAATCTGTTTACAGGTATTTTTTAATTAAGCACCTCAACATTGGCAGAGTAACAAATTTCTTCTATTTCCGGAATACGCTCAATAATACTAAACTGTTTAAGTTTAACTAATACATTATTCATATACGCTTCACTTATTTGGGGCCTTGCGGCATATTCAAGTTCTGAAAACCATTGCATGGCATCAGCCAATTTTATTTGGTATCTCCATGCAATTAAATCAACCGCTTCTTGGTTACTTTTCAAATCTTGGCAAGACTGATTGATGATAGCTAATACTTCATGTAAGGATTCGTTTTGGTTATTTATAAATTCATCAGTGGCAGCCACCACAAAACAAGGCCAAGGGGTCCTGCATTCTCCCAGAAATTTAAACTCCCCACTATCAACAAAAGGTTTGGTAGTAAATTTCTCCCACATAAACAAATCAGCTTGTTGGCTAGCCAAGGCTTTTCGTGCACCTTCTAAATTACCAATAAGTACAAAATCATCTTCAGTAATTTCAATGCCCAAACGTGCAGCATTTACATAAGCCATCAAATGCGATCCCGACTTATATCTGCTAATCGCATATTTTTTACCTTCAATATTTTCAAGATTATGTAATTGGTTCTTAGCACCCGTATATATGCCCCATCTCAAGGGAGAGTTTACATAAAATTGAACAATCTTACTTGGATTACCTTGTATGATATCAGCAATAACACCTTCAGTTAAGGCTATGGCCATATCAATCTCACCATTGCGCAACATCTGACACATGGCACCTGTTCCTCCAGGAACATCCACCCACTCAATATTAATTCCGAACCTATGAAAACTACCTTCTTCTATAGCTAAATGCCAAGCTAGGTTAAAATGTTCTGGAACACCCCCTACTCTTACTTTTCTTCTCATATCTTAAATAAGTTAACAAGCATTTGTAATAAAAGTTCTAACTATTGCTCGATTCGTTTTGGGGTATATCGAGGAATATAATTTTATTTTGTCTCTGTCTGCGAGCAATATTTTTATTCTCCTGCTTCGTAGCCAAATCAATGGCAACATTCAGTTCATAACCTAATAATAAAATATACATATTGATGTAGATTAGCATCATAATAACAATTAGAACACCAATTGAACCATACACTTTGTTATAAGTATTGAAATAGTTTACATAGTATGAAAAACCAGTGGTAGTAACCAAAATGCTTATACAGGCAAATATTGCTCCCGCTGAAAAGAACTTCCACATACGATGCTTTGCGGGGGCATAGTAGTAAATAGCCCCAACTATAGCAAAACAGATAAGGGCTACTATCAAATAATTAAGTGTGTTTAAAGCAAGAGCTGAGCCCCCATTAGGCAACCAATGATTTTTGCTAAGCCACTTAATGGTGATATTACCAATAGTAATCATCAACACAGAAAGTAAAATTAAAACAGAAGCAAAAAAAGTCAAACCAAAGGCCACAAGTCTTTGCTTCCAAAATGGTCTATTCTCTTCGGTTCCACTGTATTTATTAAGCGAATTCATCAATGAATGAAAGCCATTGGTAGAAAAATATAAAGCTGAAAAAAAACCGACTGAAAGCAATCCTCTTCTTTGTGTTTTCAAAATATCTTCAAGCGTTTCGCTGATGGTTTCATAAGCACTTTTAGGCATCATTTCCGATATAAAGAACAAAATCTTAGCATGATCCTGCTTCACCGGCAAATAGGCAATTAAAGTAAAAAAGAATATAGCTGACGGAAACAACGCTAAGAAAAAGGTGAAGGATAGAGCAGAGCTTCTCATCTGTAAATCCTTTTTAGATACAGTTCTAACAAAGAACTCCATGACAGCATACATACTTAAGTTCTTGTTGCCAGGAAAGCCCATCTTTTGGGTCACTCTGTACAACCACTTAACAGGTTTTGTATGAAGTAATTTCGCTTTTTTCATGAAGTAACATGCAAATATACAAAAGCCGAAAGCAAAATTGTTACCAATAAATGATTACGAAAAGTTAATTACAATATTGGGTAGTATGGACTAATCATGAAATAAACCACCACTCCAGTAACGGTTACATATAGCCATATAGGAAAAGAATAACGTACTAATTTCCTATGTTTATCAACCTCAAGTTGCAGACCTCTATAAAATGATAATAAAACCAATGGAAGCACTATAGCAGCTAATACAATATGCGATATAAGGATGAAATAGTAAATAGACTTGGATGAAGCAACAGCCAATGTTTCAGATTCACTCAAGGTACCATTGTGGTCGATATCGCCATAAACGGTTTCTTTAGATAACCAATGGTACAAGATATAACATACCAAAAACAAGCTAGAAAGCACAAAGGCAGTTAAATTGATTTGCTTATGAATCTCTATTTTATTTCTTTTAATGAAATATAAAGAGGATATTAAAAGAATACTACAAGTACCATTAATAATGGCATTTATCATGGGTAATATATAGGTCCATGAAGGGATAGAATTAGGTTTTGGTAAAATCTGTTTGTTAAGAACAACTACAGTTACAAATACAAATATAGACAAGACAATAACAGACCTAAGAACAAATTTGTCCTTATTTTCCAGGTTGGTGGTACTCATATAATAATACTTTTAATTCATCATTTAGGCGTTTCATATCCTCTTCATCGAAACTATTGTACACGCCCCTAATATGTTTTTCTTTATCAACCAATATTAACTGCTGACTGTGGTCAATTGTTTTGTCTTCCTTAGAAATGGGCAATAAAAATCCTTGTCCTATTTTGCTAGTAGCATCCATATTGGTATTAACAAAATGCCAAATCTGTGGGTCTGCCTTATATTTTTTAGCATATTCTGCTAATAATGAAGTACTATCGTTTTCAGGATCAACTGTAAATGAAACAAACTCGATTTCAGAAAACTCTTTAAATTTATCGTAAACCACAGCCAATTTTTTATTCATGGCTGGGCAAACTTCTTGACAAGAGGCAAAGAAGAAATTAGCTACGAATATTTTGTTTTGAAAACTTGCAAGGTTTAATTTCTTACCTCTTTGATCTGTAACCTCAAAATCAGGAACAGAGTAATATATTGTATCCTTTTGGTTGATTCCGTCAGGGGCAATTCGTTCACCCAAATATGGAAGTCGTTTAAAATTTGTATTTCCAGCTTTCAGGAAAAAGTAAACTAAAACGGGGATTATAATGACCCCCGCTGCTATGTAGAATGATTTTTTCAATAGAATTTATCTCAAATCAAAAGTATAACCACCTTCAATAAGCACAAGCCAAATAAGAACTAATACTAACATAAAAGGAAGTATAATAATTCCAGCTAAAGCCTTACGCTCAAATTTCATATGCATGAAAACAGCAACTATGTAAAACGCTTTAACAACGCCTAAAAGAATAAATAATGTGTTTTTCCACATTGAATGATATGAGAGTAATGCAAAATACAATACAATATCGACAACTGTAAGAAATGATAAAATCCAAAATGTTCTCCAAATTTGCTTTTTAATATCAGCTGGAGACTCGGTATGCTCTAAATGTTCTGTATGTTCCATGTTATTAATTAGAATAAGTTTATGTGTAATTGCTAAAAATTATATCAAATAGAAGAATGTAAATACAAACACCCAAACTAAATCAACAAAATGCCAATATAAACCCACTTTTTCAACCATCTCATAGTGTCCGCGTTTTTCGTAGGTACCATCTAAAACATTTACGTAAATAATAAAATTAAGCACCACGCCTGAGAGAACGTGGAAACCATGAAAGCCAGTCACAATAAAGAATAAAGCTGCAAATGCTGTAGGTCCAAAAGGATTACCATGCAGAGAGGCTCCTTCAGTAATAAATTGTGTCCATTCCCAAGCTTGGCAACTTAAAAAAGCAATACCACCAAATATGGTTAGTAACATATAAAATGCAACTTCTTTTTTAGCATTTCTATGTCCAGCTTCAACAGCCAACACCATGGTAACCGAACTAAAGATAAGCACAAAAGTCATTAAACTAACAAAGAATAAGGGTAAATGCAAACCATGTAAAAAAGGAAAATGATTAAATACCAACTCAGGTAAAGGCCAATGATCTGGTGAAAATAAATGTGCCTCTCTCATTGCTTCAACAAAATTTTCAGCAGTATGAGACAAAGGTTTAACTATTTCATTAGCCCCTGAAGCAGGGAAAGTAAATCTAATAAAGCCATAGGTAACTAACAAAGATGAGAATGAAAACGCATCTGAAAGTAAAAAAATCCACATCATTAGTTTACCATAACTTACAGAGAATGGAGATTTTCCTCCGCCCCAAGTAAATTTCTTTTCGGCTTTTAGTGTAGTAGTGTTTGCCATTTTTATATTCTGTTTTATTAATGTTTCAATTATATAATTCTATCTGTACATTTTAAAGAAAATAAATAAATATGCCCACAAAATACCTATGAAATGCCAATAGGTAGTGCACATACTTAAATATAACATACTCTTTTTATGAACTTTATATCTAAATGTTTGTAATAACATGATGCCTACAAATACCAATCCACCTATCATATGCAACATGTGAACGCCTGAAATCACATAAATAAATGAACCGGATGGATTGCCAACCAAATAAACACTATTTCTAACCAAATCCTTCCAGCCTTGGTATTGCAAGAAGCAAAACACCACTCCCAAAACCATAGTTAATAGTAAAGTTAATTTTGTTTTACTAATCTCATCCTTTCTTGCAGAAACAAAAGCCATTTGCATAAAAATACTGCTTAATATTATTGTTATCAAATTATAGGCAAAAACAGCAGGTAAATCAAATAACTCCCAATTTCCTTCTCCTCTTCTAACGATATAAGCGCTTGTGAAAGCGGCAAAAAGCATAACACTTGCAACAATAATCAACCACAAACCAAATTTCTTCGGATTGATAAAATCATTTTCGCGTTCGTCCATTTTGCTTAATTCATTAATCATTTCTGCTTTCATAATCTTTAAATTTTATCCAACCAAAAAGCCAATTGCACCACAGGCAAATAAATAAATGCCGAAAACATTAGTCTCTTTGCAGATGCTATATCACAAGACTTAAACAACAAATAAGCATTGTAGCTCATCCATATGCCACCCACAACTGCAATGCCAGTAGAAATTAAGCCTGCAAATCCTAAATAGGCAGGCAACATACCGAAAGGTATTAATACCAATGTAAATGCCAATGTTTGCAATGCAGTCCCTTTATCACGACCTGGTGTAGATGGAAGCATTTTAAAACCAGCACGCTTATAATCATCATCAAGCAACCAAGCCACACTCCAAAAATGAGGGAATTGCCAGAAAAATTGAATTCCAAAAAACACTAGAGCTTCAATTCCAATAGCACCAGTGAAAGCAACCCAACCCAACATAGCAGGCACAGCTCCGGGGAATGCACCAACCAATACAGAAATTGGAGAAACTCTTTTCAGTGGGGTATAAATAAAAGCATATGATAACAATGAAGCTAATGCTAGCAAACTACTTGTTTTGTTTAAATAAAAACCAATTAAGGCCACACCAATTAAACCCAATAGGGTACAAAATACTGTTGCTTCCATAATGGAAATTCTATTGGTAGCCAAGGGTCGATTGGCAGTTCTATGCATTAACTTATCAAAATCTTTTTCAATAATTTGATTGATTCCATTTGCCGAGCCCGTAACAAAAAAACCACCTAACGCTAACATGGATAACTCAAACCAATTGATGGAATGACCCATAGCAGCAGTCAAATAAGTAACTACTGAAGAAAAAACAACTAACAGGCTAAGTCTTAACTTAACCAGTAACAAGTAGTCTTTCAACTTTGCACTTATCGATTCTGACTTTACTAAGTTTATTTCTAATGTATCTTTCACTCTGTTTTGTTATTGTTTGTTTTGTTTAAAAACCATCTAAACTAATAGATAATTGTTAAACTATATTTTTTTAGTTTTATAAAATGCAAGGATGAAAATAAACATCTGTAAGCCTGCTGTTAGGCTACCAAGTGTTAAATGAACACTTTGTAAGTAACCCGGAAAACCAAAAAGACTAAGTATTTTTCCTGTAAATGCCTGAACAGCCATTAACAGAATCAATGCTAAACCTGATCTGTATATTAACGAATTTCTGTCGAAGGCCCATTTATATTGTGCCATTAACACAATTGATACAAGCAAGTTTAAAATGGACCAACTTCTGTGAAATTTAAAAATATTCCCCAATTCTTCTATCCATAGAAATCTGTTGTCAATTCTCTTAGCTACCTCATCAACCATTTCTCTCACTTGAGTTCCACTAATAGTTTGCACAATCGAAGTAATAATAGTAAAAACCAAAAGGGGTTTAATCCATTTGTTTTGTTGTATTTGTTCAATCACAAAACTTTGAGAACTTGTAATAGTATAAATTAACAATCCTACTATTGCCAAAGCTAACAGCATGTGAATGCTTATCAAACTTACAGCTAAATCAGTTGACACAACCTTTGATCCAATCCAACCTTCAAAACCTACCAATATAAAGGCTAAGAAACTTAACCAAAATATCTTTTTGTTTTGGGTTTTAAGATAAGGATAGGCAAAAATGATTGTTAAAAAAATTAAAATACCTATGACAACACCTATTAAACGATTGACATATTCTGTCCAAGTTTTGAAGGTGTCAAAATCAGCTATCTCTCTTCCATTAACAGCGAATTGTGTTTTATAATCACTTGGTAATTGACTGATGTCTGTGGGCGGAACATATTGTCCAAAACATTTTGGCCAATCAGGACAGCCCATTCCACTACCAGTACTTCTTACCAGTCCTCCGACAAAAATTAAAAAGAACACTGCGGTTATGGTAGCTATACCAAATTTTCGAAACCGCCTCTCATATTTTTTTTCTTCTAACAATTGATTATCCAGCAAAACCAAACAACCTTCTCAAGCCAGCAAACATTACTACCTCTTTAACCTGCGATTGCATAGGAGGAGCTTCAGTATGATGAGGAACAGCAGGAGCTTTAGGCTCTACCATAGGGTCTCCATTTTGAGACTCATCAGGTATGTTTTGAGGGATAAAATCGCTTTCTTCACCCGGTTTGCTGTAATCATATGGCCAACGATACACATGAGGAATTTCTCCAGGCCAATTGCCATGTAGGTGCTCTACAGGAGCTGTCCATTCCAATGTATTTGATTCCCAAGGATTTTTAGGTGAGCGTTTTCCATTTCTAATACTATAAAAGAAATTGAACAAGAATACCAACTGTGCAATACCACCTAATATAGCTGCAATGGTGATAAATTGGTTCATATCAATAAAAACATTGAATTGATCGTAGGCAGTATTTGCATAATATCTTCTTGGTACACCAGCTAATCCCATAAAGTGCATTGGGAAAAATACACAATAAGCAGAGATAAAAGTTAACCAAAAGTGAATATATCCTAATGATTTACTCATCATGGTTCCAAACATTTTTGGATACCAATGGTAAATACCACTCATCATACCAAAAATAGCAGCACTACCCATTACTAAATGGAAGTGAGCAACTACGAAGTAGGTATCATGCAAGTTAATATCTAAAGCAGCATTACCTAAGTATATACCTGTTAATCCACCAGAGATAAAGAATGAAACCAAGCCAATGGCAAACAACATGGCTGGTGTAAGTTTGATATTGCCTTTCCAAAGGGTTGCTAAATAGTTAAAGGTTTTTACTGCGGAAGGTACAGCAATAATCAAAGTACCTAACATAAATACTGAACCAAGAAATGGATTCATACCAGTCATAAACATATGGTGACCCCAAACTACAAATGAAAGGAACGCAATAGCAAGTATTGAAATAATCATCGCTCTGTAGCCAAAGATTGGTTTACGAGAGTTAGTTGCAATTACTTCTGAGGTAATACCCAAGGCAGGTAATAAAATGATATAAACCTCTGGGTGACCTAAGAACCAGAATAAATGTTGGAATAATACAGGAGAACCACCTGTTCTTTCAATACCACCAGCTAATTCAGCCACAATTTCGTTTAGGTAAAAAGAAGTTCCAAAACTTCTATCAAATACTAATAATAATGAACCACCTAGTAATACAGGGAATGACAACAAACCTAAAACAGCTGTGATTAAGAAAGCCCAGATAGTTAAAGGCATTCTTGTCATTTTCATTCCTTTAGTACGCATGTTCAAAACAGTGGTGATATAATTGATACCACCTAACAAGGCAGAAACAATAAACAATACCATGGCTACTAACCACAATGTCATACCCGCACCTGAGCCTGGAATGGCCTTTGGCAAAGCTGATAAAGGTGGGTAAACTGTCCAACCTGCAGATGCAGGTCCACCTTCTACAAACAATGAACATAATAACACCACAGATGAAATAAAGAAAAACCAATATGAAAGCATATTCATAAAAGGCGATGCCATATCCCTTGCTCCAACTTGAAGAGGTATTAATAAATTAGAAAAAGTTCCACTTAAGCCAGCAGTTAATACATAGAATACCATGATAGTACCATGTATTGTAATTAAAGCTAGGTAAAAGTTAGGATCCAATTTACCATCCTTACCCCAATGACCTAAAATCGACTCAAAAAAAGCAAATTTAGTGTCTGGGTATGCAAGTTGAAGACGAAAAACTAGTGACATTAACATACCGATAGTTCCCATGATGATACCAGTTATTAAAAACTGTTTTGCAATCATCTTGTGATCCATACTGAAAATGTATTTGCTTACAAAATTCTCTTCATGATGTGCATGTTCCTCGTGGTGTCCTACTGCATCATGATTGTCATGTGTGTTACTCATATAATACTTTTGTTTAATTTTTTAATTAATGAATTAATTTAAAGCTACTTCTTTTTTATCCTCTTTCTTGGTATCTGCAGTAAGAGTAGCTACTTCTTCTACTTTTGGAGCAGCGGCCTTATTAACAAGAGCTGGTTGTTCATTCATCCATTTTTCATATTCAGCTTGGCTCTCAATAACAATTTTCATTTTCATTCTATAGTGAGCTGAACCACAGATTTTATTACACAAAAGTGCGTAATCAAAGGTCGGTTGATTCAATTTTGCTCTCATATCAGCAGTAGTAACTGTTGGTATGAACTCCAATTGAGTAGGTAAACCGGGAACTACATTCATCTGGGCTCTAAAATGTGGGAAATAAGCACCATGAATTACATCTTTAGCTCTAAAATGAAAATGAACAGGCACACCTACAGGTAAATGCAATTCATTTGTAACAACATCATCAAAGGCTTTTTCATCAGTAGTATCAACACCTAAAGGATTGATAACACCCACCGTTCTGAAATCGTGAAAACCTAATTTGTTATCAGTACCAGCGTATCTAACATTCCATCCAAATTGATATCCGAAAATTTCAACATTGATGGCTTTTTCGTCCTTTTGGTACATGATTTTATTCCAAGTAATTAAACCTCGCACCACCAAAACAGTAAGAACAATAGCAGGAACAATTGTCCAAATATATTCTAGCTTGTGGTTATCAGGATAATATAAAGCTTTTCTATTAGAATTGTATTTGTATTTATAGCTATACCAAAATAATAATATTTGAGTGATTATAAACACCACACCTGTTAAAGCCAATGTGATCATGAACATATTGTCATAAATAGCACCGTGTTCAGAAGCTGCACCTTGTTCAAACAAAGTTAATTTACCGTGAGCATAAAACTCCCAAACGGTAGCAATTAAACCTACCACTAAAAATAACATTAGCAATATTGAATTGATTTTGCTCCAGTTTAATAACGTTTTACCTTGTATTTGAGCCGTTTTCTCAAGAATATCAAATACTACTCCAATTACAGCTACCAATAAAATAGCTACTATTATTAGTAACCAATTGATACCTGAAGAGCTTGGGGCTTCAGCACCTGCTGTCATAGGGGCAACCTGCGCCAAAATTACCTGAGCTGGATTTTGCAATTCCATTTTAATTTTTGTCATCAATGAATTCAATTCGAAAGATGAACTAGCAACCGAAGTGGAAGCTTTGTTTGATGTTAAGGCAAATACATTCACTGAAAACATGAACAATACAGCCGCAAAAAATGTTTTGTTTAGTAGGTTTTTTAAAATCATCGTGTCAATTGGTTTTTTATAAAAAACGCTGCAATATAATAATGTATGACACTAGTAGATATATGTTTTTTAACATTTTTTTTACTTTTGAATATTAGTCAGTACAAGTCAAAAGTAATTTTCTGAAAATCAAGCTTTATTATCGAGACAGATTACAAATAAAATAGAAATTAAAAATTCTAATTAACATAAATGAAATTCTAAATTGCAATAAAACTAAATTTAATTGAAGGTTTTTCTAGTTTTTAAAACAATCTCGACCCATTGGGAACCTTCTGCTCTGGTGACACCAAAACAAACTCGCCATTCTCATTTCCTAAACCTGTCAGCAAAAATTCGGAGTTTAAGTGTTCTATCTCCTTAGGTTCAATATTAACTAACCCAATAACCTGTTTACTTATTAAATTCTCTTTATTATACAAGGTATTGATTTTAGCTATGGTATTTTTTATCCCAATTCCATGGCCAAAATCAACCCAAAGCCTATAAGCAGAACTATATGGTTTGGAAAAGTCTTGAATATAAATAATGGTTCCAACTCTTATTTCAACTCTGTCAAAATCCTTAGTTGTTATGGTCTTCATATTTTCGTTTGCATTCATCTTTTGATTAATTTTTAGCCATATTCTGTAAGGCAGAAAAAAATCTGCTCTATATTTTATCTTGTTAATAAAATAGACCCAATCAATTAGAATGATTGGGCCTAAATAATAATGTTTCCCCTTGAAAAGTGTATATTTTAAGGTGTAATAGAAAGTACACCATCATTACTGTTAATATCCAACAATGGATAATCGTTAAAATCAACCGATCCGTCACCATTTATGTCTGTTACATAGTAGCCTAAATCGCCAAAATTACTGCTAATATCCAATGCTGGATAATCATTAAAGTCAACTGAACCATCTTGATTAATGTCTCCACCGTAAATCATATAAACCCCAGAACCATTGTTTCTTAAGTTATTACCTTTTGCTTTATTAGACGAATTAATAAAACTATAACCTGACGCACTGCTTAACGTTATTGGATTTGCCGACCATGTCTCAATGCTATTTCTATGATTGATTCCAATATATTTACGGGTATTTAAATAGGTATTTGGAATCATAATTTGAACGTTTCCTGCGGTATCTACTATGGCTTTTATCGTATATACTTTAACGCGAGTAGATGAATCCATAAGAGAAACTCTTATTGTATCACATAGATTTAGTGGGCTAACACCATCCGAATTCCTTAAAACACTTCTCATCTTACCATTTTCATAAAATGCTTCTAAATAAAATCTAACATTATAAGCAAAATTGCTTGGTGCAGGCATGCTAACTGTGAGGTATGCTAATGATGAGGTGACAGACCCACATGATCCATTTACAATCACCTTATATGAACCAGAATCTCCAAAACTTATATTGTTTTTTGTGAATGTGGAGCTTGTAGCACCGCTTATTGTAAGATTGTTCTTATACCATTGATATGTTAATGAAGTACCCATTGCTGAAACCGCAAAACTTACTGTTGAATTTAGTGTCAAAATTGCGCTAGATGGATTTGATGAAATTACTGTACTAGGTGACAATTTGAGAGAAGCAATATTTGAAGTAGCCGTTAGTCCTGTAGTGCTTGATACAACTACTGTGTATGATCCTGTATCTGAAAGCAAAACATTGTTAAATGCTAAAGTATCATTTGTAGCACCTGGTATAGAAACCTTATTTTTTTTCCACTGATAACTCAATGTACCATTACCATTGGCTTCAACATAAAACAATGCGTTACTATTGGCACATTTTGTAGCCGATTCAGGCTGGGTTATAATTGTCAAGTTGTTTTGCATACCATCATGTCCATATAAGCCTGTTGAAGTTCCAACCAACAATTCATCATAGTATAAGAAATTAATCTGTGTGCCAATAGGATAGCTGTATCCTAAATACCAATAAGATCCACCAGCAGGGAAATAATACACATCACTGCCAATAGCCATGTAGGCTGTATCCACGCCATAGGTAATGGCACTTGCCATCACATTGTTGCTAGGTAAACCCGAATATCCTGAAGCAACAAAAGGGGTCCACTTGGCAGTGCCACTTAATATTTTATAATATTGAGTAGCATAAGTTCCAGTTGAATTTATTCCACATGCAAAAATTGTATCTCTTGTTATACTAACAAAAATGTCTTTTATGGTAGAAACAATGACAGCGCCTGTACTTGTATTCGTGTATTGCATGTCCTGAGCAACCGTCCAAGCAGAGCCACTGCGAGTTAACTTATAAATGCTATAAGGCACTCCAGGTCCTCCACCCCATTCTACACCGACATAAACAATTGTATCTGTACCCTCTAGATTGAATTCAACATCCAATACATCTGCATCATAATAACCTGATGAGGCATATAAGTATTGTTGGTTCCATGAGTTACCACCATCATTTGAATAAAACAGAGCTCCATAGCTTGATCCATCCATATAAGCACCCGCAACAACAATATTACTATTCCAAGGACAAACTTTTATGGCTTCAAAATGATAACCTACTCCTACCCAATTATAAGGCGCATCTTCAGGCGAAAATACCTTATTCCAGCTGCTGCCACTGTTGGTTGTTTTGTATACCCTTACATTACCTACATAAACAGTATTGGTATCATTATATTTCATATCAACTGCGTAATAAGGAGAACCATCACCATTAGGAAATTCAGCATTAGACCAGTTTTTGGTAGATTGATAATTACTAACCTTTCTTACACCGGACTTTGAGGCAATCCATGCAGTATTTTTATCGCTAGTCATCACAATGTCAGATACCTGAACTGCCTCAACGCCATTGTCTATTTCGAAAATGGTGGCACCTCTATCTATTGAAACGCCAATCCCTTGATCGGTAGTAACATACGCCACATTGCTATCATTGGGGTCAACCAAAACAGCGCCATCATTAGGATGTGTTTCAAATCCACCTGGGTCGCCAAAATCTTTCCAAGAACCATTGGCTCCCAAATTATTATTGTACATTTTACTGTAATAAACATAATAGGATGATGCAGAACCTGCAAAATCAAAAGTATTGCCGGATACACCTGAAATACCTGAATTATAGCTTGTCCACGTAACGGAATTGTCGTCTGATGTAGCAATATATTTTGTTGTAACTGTGGTGTTATAATGTCCACCAATAAATAATCTACCTGAAGGCGCAATTCCAAAAGCTACCCAATCAACAGAGGTCGATAAAGTTGGACTAATGTTTGAAAAGGTTGTGCTTCCATTTAATGCAGTGTATGCTGACGATGAAACGTATAATTTAGGAGCCGTTCCACTTCTACCTTCAGCAAAGAAATAAAGCAAGTTGTTTGTTGGGTTTACTAATAATTTAGACATGCCACCTCCTGAAAAAGAAATAGGAGATCCTGCCGATAAGGTAAGGGCACCCGTGGTTGAATTTAAAGTACCGAAATATAAGTTTCCGCCAGAGCTAAAAAAGATATAATCTCCTTTTATCATTACCAAGCTATAAGGGCCAGATGATGCTTCAATTGTATTAGCAGTCGCAGTTGTGGATGTTGAATAGAGATTATTTCCATAGGTAAAAAACAACCTACCTGAACCACTATGTACAGCCATATTGCTTATAAATCCCAAATTTGCATCCGCATTTAGGGTTGGCATAACTGTCCATGTAGAAAAATTTGTGGAGGAAGTGGCCGGAGTTGTTACATCGGCATAAAATACTGAGTTGGCACTTTCGGTTGAGCAAAAAATGCGTGAATTTGTTGCAGTAGTTGCATATCCTTTAAGACCAGTGATTCTTCCACCGTAAACCGCTTCGACATTTGGGGCGTTAATTGGCAATTGAGCAAAAGAAATCCTGATTGACATGCTGCATAAAACCAACAGCAATAGCTTTGAGTAAAATTTAGTTATCATAATTGTAAAAATTTTAATCAAATTTATCTTCTAACATAACTTTTCTTGTAATTAAAATTGATGATTTTGCATCATCATCAAAAATAAAAACGACTTATTATCAGTAGTTTAAATTTAACAAAAAGCTTGTAATTAGAATTAGGGACAGAAATACCTATTTGTATTAGGTTGCTTGGTGAGTGAGTTGGTATTTATGGAGCATAGAAATCGCCTCGGTTCTATTTTTTACTAGAAGTTTGTCATAAATCCTTCTAATGTGGGTTCTTACGGTTGTTACACTAACAAATATTTTCTCGGCTATTTCCTTGTCACTTAATCCTTCAGCGATGAATAATAACACTTCATACTCTCGTTTTGAAAGACTTACATACGTTTCAGGCAACTTATCTTTATCTTTACTATACTTATGTTCAAGGCTATGTAATTCAGACTCGGTCTGTAGCAACTTACTTTTTAAATCTTGGTTTTCAATTTTGAGTGAAGATATTTGATTATCAATAGATTGAATATTTTCTTCAAGTTGATGATGTCTTCTAATTCTATTTCGATATAAATAAAGTGTGAGAAACACAGCAAAAATAAGGATGCAAATAATCATATATATATATTTCCTACTACTCTGCAGCTCTTGAATTTGAGCTGTTTTTTGAATAATTTGCTTTTCTTTCTTAGATGTGTCATAAGAATGATTCAACTCGACAATTTTCAAATTTTCAGCAACATTCACCATTTTATTATTAAGCTCGTCATATATTTTCATATACTTTAGGGCATTTTTGGTATCTCCTAATTGGTCATAAATACTACTTAAATTTTTAATAATCAAGCGATTGTAATTCACATCAGTAAAACCCAATGAATATTGATATGATTTTTCAAAGCAATTGGCAGCTTTTTTTAACATCTTATGCTCAAAATACAAATCCCCCAAATTATTATAAACCGCGGAGATCGTAAAACTATCTTTTAACTCCGTAAATATTTTAAGCACAGATAAATATTCAGCTTCTGCCTCATTGTATTTGTTTTGTTCTCCATGAATACCCGCAATATTTAGAATTTGTTGTGCATATTCATTCTTCAATCCTAGTGATTTGTTAATTTCTGCTGATAATTGCAAATACGTTAATGCCTTTTCAGAATCGCCTAGCTTATTAGTTACTAATCCTAAGCCGTTTAATGATTGACTTATGCATTCAGAGTCATTAATGTTTATTGAAATTGAATAAGACTCATCATATAAATCTTTTGCACGTTTATAATCTTTACGTTGAATATAAAGAGAGCCTAAATTACTCAAGGTGCGAGATTGTCCGGCTGGAGAGTTTATTAATTCATAATTTTTTAAAGCATTTTGATAGTATTCAATGGCTTTGGCATAACTTCCATTCTTTTTACTAATCATACCTAAATTATTAAAAGCACTGGCCTTTATTTTAGCAGTTGTAGCCCAAGTTATTGCGGGAAGCAGGTATTTTGCTGCGTTTACATAGTCAGTCTTTAAAATATAGTCAACACCAAGACGATTATAATTTCTAGAAATCTCGAAACTATCTTTGGTTAGGTTTAAATAACTAATACTTTTTTTATTCCAATAAACGGCACTATCAAGCTTATCATCTAAATACGAATAGAGTAGGCCAAGCGTACTGCAACTAACGCCTATTTCTTTTACAAAATTATTGGCAATGGCTATTCTATGTCCTTTTAAAGCAAAGTCAATGGCAAGAGGAATGTTTTTGGTTTTTATTTCGTTGGCCAGTTCATCTAGCATTTGAGCCTTCTTTTGCATGTCGGTTTCTAGCTTGATAGATTCGGCTAGACTATCAGACTTGTTTTGTGCTATTAATGAAAAGCAAAAAAGATTCAATAACAAAAAAGCAAACATTTGTCTGCTTCTTCTTATCTTATAAAACATTTTATAATTTAACATCCTTTCTTCTCAATATTATCCGACCCACATGATCGAAATCAAGGCAAATTTGAGTAGCGATAATACTAAATTTCCTAGAAGAAAAAGAATAAATTATTGTCAATAATTAATATTGTAGAATTATTCCTACAAAGTCATTTGTGTGAACAAATAAATTGAAGTTATTAGCTATCATAAATATCTTGAGGCGAAACTACCTGCTCCTCAACAAGTATATTTGAACAAAACTTGTTACTTTATTTAAGTACTATCTTAGGCTTACATTAAACCAAATGAATGATAAAAGGTGGTCTGGATTTTCCCAAAACCACCTTTTATCCTTTATGAAGGACTTCTTTCATAATTAATCGATTTTGCCAATCCCGATAAACGAAATGATGCAATCTCTTAATTAAACAGATAGGTTAGTGCCTCACGATGACGTCTTAAATATAATTTGATGAATTTTGAAAGAGGTCGATTAATTCAAGTTTTATTCCTGTTTACTGCTTTGCTGATTGTCTCTAGTATTTTTTTGAACGGCTATCGCTCCAAACATTGCCAGCAGAAAGGCAAAGGCATAAAATCCTTTTTCGCTTAGTAATAAACTAGCATTCCATAAACCTACAATAAGTAAAGCGATAGATAAGATGGTTGCAAACCAACATAATCCATAATAAAGATCGGTTACTGGATAATTTTCTAATTTATCTCTTACACTTTTTTGTAGAGAAATTACAGAGAATAAGCCAAACATAAGGACAGTGAAATAATAGCCTTTTTCGTTTAGGAGCATTTCGGCACGCCATAGGCCAACTAAATAACCTACCATACCCGCTCCAAGTGCCACCCATGAGGCGGCAATAAATGCATTTGATGTTTTTTGTGTCATAGTTTTATGTTTTAATTATTCTAATAATATCTACTTACAATTTATACATCACTCCAATATTCAAACCAACACTGCTAAAAGGGAAACTTGGCGCTATAGATTTACTTGGCGAATTTGGATCGCTTTGAGAATTGTTATCTTGAGAATATGAATCAACAAATTCAATATTTTTTTGACTTTTAGGCATACTAGATAACATATCAACCCCATTTATTTTGTATTCGGTGTTTTCACCCTTTGTAGGTGAATAAGAAATGCTAGCTATATTAAGTTCGCCTATTAAAGATACTTTATCGTTAATTTTGTATGATAGACCTAGTGTACCCATAAAACCAATTGCCATGCCACCATCAAATACCCTAGTTTGGGATGATGTAGTGGTACTACTTCCATTATTATTTGTTGATTCCATTTTATCTGTAATAGATGCTAAGCCAAGACTCAAACCAAATTTTGCGTATGGATTTAATTTTTCAAGACCTGGGGTAATTACTAAACTAGGCGTAAAATTTAATAGTCTTGATGATACATTTTCAGTTGATGAAGATGTATTGCTTTTATCCGTCATAGAAACTGTATTACCTATAAGGTAAGAAACACCTAACTCTGCACCAATAAATTTACTGAACATATAACCAGCTGCTCCGCCAAATTGAATACCAGATGACAAAGAAAAAGGTACTTTTTCATAGTTGGTAATAGTTCCTGATTGATTTTGATTTCTTCCATTGTAACTTACAATACCCATGTTGTAACCCCCATTTAACTTTACATAAAAGTTTTTTTGAGCAAATGAATTAAAAGTTAATAGTGCCAAGACACAGGTAATGATTGTTTGTTTTGATAAAGTTGTTTTCATAATTTTTAGTTTTTATGTTGTTTGTTTAATTTTTATTTTGTCCTACTAGTTGGTTTTTGGGTTTCACCTCTCTGTTGTATAAATTTATTCAATTATTAATTTGTGAGTGGATTTGATATCATTGCTAGTAACTTGAATAAAATAAATACCATTGCCAAAGGCAGACAAGTTAAGTTCAATATGCTTTTGATGATTATCATTTCTAGGACTTAGCACCAATTTGCCAGTTACATCATAAACCTCAATATTTTGAATAGATTGACTTGAGCTGATGTTTACAATTTGATTGCTTGGATTAGGAAAAATCATGATGTCATCATCCGTTTTGTTAAAATGAACGACAGCAATTTTTGAATACTCATATTTCCCGTCATAATCTTTTTGCTTTATACGATAATAAATACTTTGAGAAGAGGTACTAAAAGTATTATCAATGAACTGATAATTGTTTATTATATTAGATGTTCCCTTTCCTTTTAAAGTTCCAATCATTTCCCAATCTGTATATAACCTTTCAATTTCAAAATGACTGTTGTTTGTTTCGCTTGCAGTTGACCAATTTAATAAAATTGCATTTTCATCTTTTTGAGTAGCCTTAAAATCCAACCATTTAACAGGTAAAGGATTATTTACCAAAATAGTATAAGTTTTTGTTGTGATAGCATCTTGCGCTGTTACCTTAATTTCTATAATATTATTACCTACGTTTAAAACTATAGGGCTAGAAGCACTGCCACTTGTTATAGAATTAAATACGCCTCCATTTATTCTAATTTCTATGCTTGCATTGCTATCCATTTTTGAAGGGGTAATCGTAACACTTGCATTATTTACTGATGCGGTATAATTTATCGAATCTTTATTAAAGCTAGGGCTAATTGTGGCATTACTTATGACTAAATTAGATAAGTCAGCATTGCTAGATGCTGCACTCCTAAATATCCATGCTGCTCCAATATTGGTATTATCTCTAGCACCACCTACAATTACCGTTTTTCCATCAGCACTTAGCGCCACCGATCCTTGATTTGCATTTCCAATAGCGCCCGTTCCAATTAATTTATTTCCAAATTGGGTCCAAGAATTTCCACTTCTAGTAAACACCCAAACTGCACCTATTCCTCCATTGTCGCCTCTCCCCCCTATGATGGCTGTATTTCCATCTGTACTCAACGACACGGAAATACCTTGAAATGCAGTACCCGTATTACCAGTACCTACTAATTTATTGCCTTGTTGTGTCCATGTGTTTCCAGTTCTTGTAAAAATCAATGATGCTCCAAAAGAACTGCTATCTGTTAATGCTCCGACCAAGGCGGTGTTTCCATCAGCACTTAACGAAACTGAATATCCTTGGCGACATTGTCCAATAAGACCTGTGCCAAGCAATTTACCGCCTTGTTGAATCCAATTATTTCCACTTCTTGTAAATACCCAAGTTGCACCAATATTTCTATTATCAGCAAACCCACCAATAAGACATGTATTAGCATCCGCACTTATAGAAACAGACCCTCCTTGTTGGCAAGTATCAGTTCCACCTGTACCTACCATTTTATTACCGAGTTGACTCCAAGTATTGCCATTTCGAGTGAAAATCCAAAAAGCCCCTTTTAAATTATTATCAGAGTAACCACCAACTATGGCAACGTTCCCATCTGCACTCAAATCAACTGATGCTCCTTGTTGTGCATTCCCAACAGCGCCTGTTCCTACTAATTTAGGGCCTTGTTGAGTCCAAGTGTTTCCAATTCGAGTATAAATCCATACGGCACCTTTATTGCTATTATCTGTATATCCACCTACAATAGCGGTATTTCCATCTGCGCTTATTTTTACGGCTATTCCTTGACTACTGTAACTTCCGATTGCCCCAGTTCCAACTAATTTAACACCTTGTTGATTCCAATTAGTTCCATTTCGTGTATAAATCCAAGCTGCACCCATAGAGTTATTATCACCATATCCACCAACAATTGCTGTATTGCCGTCCGAACTCAAGGATACTGAAACGCCCTGATAACTCTGACCACTTGCACCTGTGCCTACCAATTTATTTCCTTGTTGGGTAGTAGGTGGGATACTGGATGTTTTGGTAAAATTTGCTGTACTTGTTGCACTACCATATATGTTTGCTACATAAATATTTCCAGTAGAAGCTCCAGGCATAACCATTGCAACAAGTGAATCATAACTAGATGAAATTTTGAGTGCGGAAACACCTCCAATTTTTAATGTATCAATATTACTTAAGCTGCTACCCAAAATAGTTACCAAAGTACCAATTGAACCTGAAGTAGGAGAAAAGCTGTTAATTATGGGAATGCTAGGAAGTCTAGTAATGGTAATGGTGTAAATTTTTATTATTACCCCATCCGCTGCGGTTACTTTGATGCTTATTATATTGATGCCACCATTTAAATTCAAAGGATTAGATGATGAGCCAGAATTAACAGGTATATATGAACCATTATTAATGTTAACTTGAATGTTGGCATCAGTATCTTGTTTGAATGCAGTAATTGATATTGAGCTGATGGCATTAACAACAGTTAATGAATAAGACAAAGTATCTTTGTTAAATGCAGGGTTAATACTTCCAGTGCTTAACAAAATATTTGTTAAATTGGCAGTAAAAGGCCTAGTAAATACCCATGCTGCACCTGCGGAATTATCATCAGCCCATCCACCAGCGAAGGCAGTATTTCCATCTGAACTAATGGCAACTGAATTTCCGAAACGACTATAACCAACCGTAGCATTTCCAATAATTTTATTTCCAATTTGGCTCCATGTGTTGCCCGTCCGTGAAAACATCCATACAGCACCCGTTAAATTATTATCATTTTCACCACCAATAATAGCTGTGTTACCGTCTGCACTTAATGAAACAGAACAACCTTGTTGACTATTTGCGCTTCCGTTAGTTCCTACTAACTTACTGCCTTGTTGGCTCCAAACGCTGCCACTGCGCGTAAAAACCCAAGCTGCCCCTGCTTGATTATTATCGTAGTTAGCCCCAATTAGAGCCGTATTGCCATCCGCACTTAATGAAACAGAACGTCCTTGGTCAACTCGACCTCCTGAGTTATTAAAGCCTGTTCCTACCAATTTGCTGCCTTGTTGAATCCAAGTATTTCCAATGCGTGTAAAAACCCAAGCTGCACCAACAAAAAAGTTGTCGGCATTACCACCAATAATGGCCGTATTGCCATCTGCACTTAAAGAAACGGAAGTTCCTTGTGCAATATAAGTGCCGTTTACCCCTGTTCCTACTAATTTGTTACCAATTTGGCTCCAAGTATTACCACTTCGGGCAAACACCCATGCCGCACCCATATTGTTATTATCAGCCCAACCACCTATAATTGCTGTGCTACCATCGGCACTAAGTGAAACGGAGGTACCTTGTCTACTAGAACCTATTGCTCCTGTTCCTACTAATTTATTGCCTTGTTGGCTCCAAGTATTTCCATTTCGGGTAAATACCCATGCCGCACCTATGCCTCCATTATCGCCAGAGCCACTTATTAGTGCCATATTTCCATCGGCACTTAATGATACTTTACCACCTTGATATGCAGTTCCTATTGCGCCAGTACCCACTAATTTACTACCTTGCTGAGTCCAAATGCTGCCATTTCGAACATACACCCACACTGCACCAATGCCTCCATTATCGCCAGAGCCACCTACCAAAGCTGTATTGCCATCCCCACTTATGGCAACTGCTCCTTGTTCAGCATTCCCAACAGCACCCGTCCCCACCAACTTATTGCCTTGCTGCATGGTTGGAGCAATACTTGCCGTTTTATTAAAACTGATAGTGCTGCTCACATTTCCAGTTGCATTGGTAAGGTAAATATTTCCAGTAATAGCTCCTGGCATTACCATAGCCACTAGGGTATCTGTTTTAGCAGAAATTTTAATGGCTGAAACGCCTCCAATCTTAATGGTATCAATGTTATTTAGGTTTGTTCCTTTTATTGTAACCAATGTTCCAATGGAGCCAGAAGTTGGAGAAAAGGAACTAATGGTGGGCGCCTGTGCAAAGCCATAATTTTTAATGGCTAAGAACAATATAAGCATAAAAATTTTGTAAAGGTGATTCATAGTTTTTAAATAAGTTTGAGTTTCTTTTCTACTATTTGGTTTTTCGGTTCTGCCTTTTTGTTTTTTTTTATTTATTCAATTTTAATTTTATGTGTTGTGGTAAAATCATTACTTGTAACTTGAATAAAATAAATGCCTTTAGCTAAATGATTTAAATCCAAAGTGTATTTATCGCTTTGTATTTGTTCAATATTTTGAATGAGTTGACCAGTATGGTTTAATAAATCAATTTTAGCTATTCGTTGGTCTGTTTCAATTGAAATGAATGAAGAGGCAGGATTAGGAAATACTCGAATGTAATTATTTGATTTATTATTTAATACATCTTCATTTACGTTCACATTGGCAGCACTTTTGGCTACATAATATTTGCCATTGGCATTTTTAACATATCCTGCTACATAAATATTATTTGCAGCATCGAAACAAATAGCATTCAACATGCCAGTTTCATTAAACAACAATTCTGTCCAAGTCTTTCCATCCCATTTCATGGTTTTATCAGTAGTATTGTTTTTAGCACCTAGTACATAAATATTATTTGATTGATCACAATAAATTTTACGGATAGGGGCATTTGACCCTAACGTGTTTTTACCTCCTAATTCACTCCAAGTATTGTTTGATTTATCCCACTTATTTACATAACTATTACCAAAAGGATTATCATTACCAAAAAGCCCAGCTGCATATATATTACCTGCTGCATCACTGCAAATTGAATTAATAGAAAGATTGGTAGTTTTTGCTCCAAATGTATTTGTTCCTCCTAATTCGCTCCATGTATTTCCATCCCATTTACTTACATAACATTTATTGTTGGCATCAAACAACATTCCAGCTGCATAAATATTACCAGCCACATCACTACAAATTGACAAAATAGAACCTTTAATATTTGATGTAAATCTTCCACCAATTTCACTCCATTTAGTGCCATCCCATTTAGCCACATAATTGTTTCCTGAAAATGATGATGAGCCATTGGTAAAACTACCTGCTACATATATATTACCTGCAGTATCACTGCAAATTGTTTTTATAGATGCGTTGGCAGCCAATGCATCTATTCCTCCGGTTTCACTCCAGTTACTTCCGTTCCACTTAGCCACATAATAATTGCCGCTACTATTTTTAAAATTAGCCAATGCATAAATATTACCGAGTTTATCACAAAGTATCTGAGTAATTTCATTACCTGCTGCTAATGAATTATTGCCACCTAATTCATTCCAACTTATACCGTTAAATTTAGCCACATAATAACTGCCACTGCTGTTTTTAAATAAACCAGCAGCATAAATATTGTTAGTAGCATCTGATGTTAAAGTTGATATACCACCATCGGCAGATAAAGCATTTGCCCCCCCAATTCGCTCCACTGAGCAGATGAACTAATTGTGAAAAATGCCAGAATACAGGTAATTATTGTTTTTGATAAGATTTTTTTCATAAATGCTTATTTGTTTTAATAGTTTAATTTTGTTTTTTATCAATTTGTTCCTCTCAAAATCTTAAGGTAAAACTCAAAAAAGGTATAGCTGGAAGGGGCGATTTTAGTAGGGTTTCATTTGTTATCAAACCAAAATCGAATAGATTTTTTCTACCAATTACCCTTCCTCCAAAAGTGTACAAATTGACTGTACTATTATCTCCACTTGGAATAATCCAATTCTCGGACATCAAACCAAATTTAGGTGCCACTTGTTGAAACCCGCAAACTGTAAAGGTTGGTCTTCCTGGATAACTAAGACTGGTTCCTACATTTACACTAATGTTTGATTTTGTATCGCCATAAGTAACATTTCCATAAGCCACGTTTAAACCACTTGAGGAGCTCTGTAAACCCAAAATATTTGCATATAATATACCTCCGCCAATATGCAGTTTTTCGGCTATAGGAATTGAAAATTTGGGTGTTAAAATAACAATTGGATGACCAAACAATAGTGAGAACAATTCAAATCCTCCACCTATTGTTATATAGTCGTTTATGGCATAGTTAAATGTACTTAAAGTGAAGAATGTATTTTGATAATAGCCATCCCCTTTTTTCATATTCATGGCAGAAGGTGAAAAGAAATACCTACTAGCTAAATTTACATACACTTGCTCATTCCCTTTACTTTCAGGATTGAAGTATTTTATATTTAGAATATTTATCCTCAAAATCGATATGGCTCCTGTTAAAGAAGAATTGAAAGTAATGGAGTCCACATATTCTTCTATCACATTCCCCCTTAATATATTGCCATCCTTCAAAACAACTTCTGCAAGTATTTCTTTTGAGCTACGAATTCGTTTTTTAGCTGATTCTACCGAAAGGGAATCATTAGTTTGAGCTTTGAGGGAATAAAAACTGCACAACAGAATGCAGCTAACAAAAATTTTAGAAATGGTAGTTTTCATAATTGTATTCATTTAGCTTTAAAAATTTAATTCCTATTCATAGGTATCTTTATTATAACCTTTCATTTTTTTTCTACATAATCAGAACTGATAGTATCTAATAAAAAAAGGATACTTACATCCAATGCCTTAGCTATTTTTAACAAGGTGTCATAAGTAGACTTGGATGCATTTCTTTCGATCTGACCATAAGCAGAAGCACTAATACCAAATTTAAATGCCACATCTACTTGTGTAAGCTTTTTAGCTTCTCTAATTTTCCTTATCCTTTGTTCCAATGTCATCTTTAATTCTTTTTTAAGGTATAAGTACAAGAATATCGTTGTTGAAATACCATAACAACAAGTTATACCTTGTTTTTATGTATGCCAAAGGTGGGCTCATTACATAGCTTTTAATAATGGCTTAATACTTAAACACACATAAATATTTGCATAAAATGCAATCAAAAATAAAATTTAAATGAACTCCTACATTTATTTGCATTAAATGCAAAACTTTATTTACTCTTGCAATAATTGCAAAAAATGAAAATCCGATAGCTTATGGAAGACAATGCAAAAGCCATTCAATTGGCCTTTATTGATAAAATTAAAAATAGCCTTAAAAACGGGAAAGGATTAGCCGATGAATTGGCAGATTTACTGGGTTTGAGCACCGATAGTGCGTATAGAAGAATGAGAGGAGAAATACCCCTAAATGTGCATGAAATTGATAAAATGGTGAAACATTTTAAAGTTTCATTTGATATGAATATGCAAGGATCTATGGACATGTTGGTTAACTTCTCCTACCTTAAAGTAGCTGGCGACAAGCAAAATTTTACCCAATGGCTTAACACCTTGCTTCAACATGTAGTTAACATTTCAAAAGATGATAAAAGCCATATCATTTATGCTGCTGATGATGTTCCCATATGGCACCATTTTGCTAATGAAGAATTTGCTTGCTTCAAGTTGTTCTATTGGCTGAAATGTATTGTAAACCATCAGGATTTTGCACACAGAAAATTTGATGCTAGTTTGATTGATGAAGATATGATAGATGCCACAAAAAAAATGTTGTTTTATTATAACCAAACCTCATCTGTTGAAATATGGAGTGAAGACACCATGAACAGCACACTCAAGCAAATTGAATACTTTTGGGAGAATGATTTTTTTGCCGATAAAGCACAAGCGATTCAAATGTGCAAACATGTTGAATCCATTCTTCAAAACCTAAAAACGCAAGCGCAACACAGTAGTAAAAATTTGGACGATAAACAAAACTTCACATTGTTTAAAAGTGAGGTAATGATAGGAAACAATAGCATCATCGTACAGATGGCCAATACCAAAATGGCTTTTGTAAGTAACAATACTTTCAATATGATGAATACTACCAACCCTGCTTTTGTTCACGAAAATGAAACTTGGATAAAAAACTTGATGCAAAAGTCCATTCAAATTAGCGGTCAGAGCGAGAAACAGCGCAACCAGTTTTTCAAAATATTGTTCGACAAGGTAGATGCGCTGAAAGCGAAAATAAACCAATAACAGGATATAGGATATAGGCAATAGGGTATAGTGGATAGTAAAAGATTCTGGAATATAAACCTTTCAACTGTCGACTAACAACAATCAACTAAACTACAATATTTACAATCTTACCTTTTACAAAGATTACCTTTTTAGGTGTTTTGCCTTCTAACCATTTTTGAACGGTTTCGTTGGCAAGCACTGTGGCTTCGACATCTGCAGGGTTAGCATCTAAAGCAAACTCAATGTTTTCACGGTGTTTTCCATTGATTGAGATTGGATAGCTAAACGAACTTTCAACCAAATAATCTGGATTAAAGAAAGGGAATTCAGTTGTAACAATACTACTTGTATTACCTAAAGCACTTTGCCACAATTCTTCTGTAATATGCGGTGCATAAGGCGATAGACATACCAATAAATCCGAAAGGATTGCTTTCTTGTTGCACTTCAAATCGCTCAATTCGTTCACACAAATCATGAAAGCTGGCACAGAAGTGTTGAATGAAAAATTCTCAATATCCTCCCCTACTTTCTTAATCAATTTATGCAAAGCTTTCAATTCTTGCTTGCTTGGTTCCTCATTGTTAACCAATAATCCATTATCATAATAGAATAAGCGCCAAAGCTTTTTCAAGAAACGGTGAACCCCTTCTATGCCTTGGGTGCTCCAAGGTTTGCTTTGCTCCAATGGGCCCAAAAACATTTCATACAAACGCAATGTATCTGCTCCATATTCTTCGATAATATCATCTGGAGTTACCACATTGTATTTAGACTTGGACATTTTTTCAACTTCATTACCGCAGATATATTTCCCATCTTCTAAAATGAATTCGGCATCTTTATAATCATCTCTCCAATTTTTAAACGCGTCAATATCTAATTCATCATTTTTAACAAAACTAATATCAGCATTAATTGCACTTGTGAAAATACCACCTTGATTTTTCAATTCAAGATTTTCAACAAAGCTTAGTCCTAATTGATCTATTAATATCTTTTCGAAATCTACTAATAATAAGCCTTGATTTATTTTTTCACTTAAATTCCTTGAAACAAAAATTGATTTAGACGTTTGAATTGGTTTTCCATTAATATCATAAAAACCTAGTCGAAAAACGAAGCTACTCCTACCTTGTATCATCCCCTGATTAATCAATTTCTTAGCGGGTTCTTTTACAGAAATCAAACCCATGTCGTATAAAAACTTTGTCCAGAAGCGCACATACAATAAATGGCCTGTGGCGTGCTCGCTACCTCCAATGTATAAATCTACTTGTTTCCAATAATCCTTGGCTACATTGCCCACAAACTCTTCAGTATTTTTATTGTCCATATAACGCAAAAAATACCATGAACTGCCCGCCCATCCTGGCATGGTAGACAACTCATATTCGTATTTGCCTTGGTATTTCCAATTGTTAGCCCTTGCCAATGGTGGTTCACCATCTTCTGTAGGTAGGTATTTATCAACTTCAGGTAAAATCAATGGCAATTCACTTTCATCAATCGTATATGGCAATCCATCTTTGTAATACACAGGAATAGGCTCACCCCAATAGCGTTGACGACCAAAAATAGCATCACGCAAACGGTAATTGGTTTTACCTTTTCCGATGCCACGCTTTTCTATCTCTTCAATAGCACGCTTAATGGCATCCTTAACCGATAATCCATTTAAAAATGATGAATTAATTAATATACCATCCTTGGCATCGAATGCTTCTTGTATAGACGTTGCATTGTTATTATTCGCATTTTCAGACGTTGCATGCAACGTCTCTACAGCTGAATCGGGGATGCTGGGTTTAACTACTTGTGGGATGGGTAAACTGAAATGTTTGGCAAATGCAAAATCTCGTGTATCATGGGCTGCCACACCCATCACAGCTCCTGTGCCATATCCTGCCAATACATAATCGGCCACCCAAATAGGTACTTCTTTTTCGGTAAATGGATGAATGGCATACATACCCGTAAACTGACCACTTATGCGTTTTACATCAGCTTGCCTATCTCGCTCACTGCGGTTCTTTGCTTCTTCAACATAGGCAGCCACATCGTCAATGTAATCAGCATCCACCAACTCACCTAGCATTTCATGTTCAGGTGCAATGGCTAAAAAACTCACTCCAAAAATGGTATCAGGACGGGTGGTAAAAACCTCAATAGCTAATGTAGTGTTTTGAACTTTGAATTCAATTGAAGAACCAACACTTTTTCCTATCCAATTTCTTTGAGCTTCTTTGATACTTTCAGTCCAATCTAGCTCATTCAAATCTTGTAACAAGCGCTCAGCATAGGCCGTAATTTTCATACTCCATTGCTTCATCAATTTGCGTTCAACAGGATGTCCTCCACGTTCGCTAACGCCATCTTTTATTTCGTCATTACTTAGAACTGTTCCCAAGGCAGGACACCAGTTTACATAGGTATCACTCAAATAAGCCAAACGAAAGCCTAGTAAAATTTTTTGTTTTTTTACTTCACTAAACTGTTTCCATTCTTCACCTGTAAATGTGGCAAAATCCATTTCTATACCGCCATTTAAAATGGTATCATCCACACCATGAAATCCTTTTTTCTCAAATATCTTTACAAGCGTTTCAATGGGTTCTGCTTTATCTGTTTTGGGGTTAAACCAACTGTGAAACAATTTAATAAAAATCCATTGTGTCCATTGATAGTAATCCGGATTTGAAGTGCGCACTTCGCGGTCCCAATCATAACTAAAACCAATTTTATCTAACTGTTCTCTATATCGTTTTATATTTACTTCTGTCGTTATTGCAGGGTGTTGACCTGTTTGAATTGCATACTGCTCAGCTGGCAATCCGAAGGCATCATAACCCATTGGATGAAGCACATTATAGCCCTTTAGCCTTTTATATCTAGAATAAATATCAGAAGCAATGTATCCTAATGGATGACCCACATGCAAGCCCGCCCCACTTGGATATGGGAACATATCTAGTACATAATATTTCGGCTTTGAGGTATCTTCCTTTACTTTATAAATTTTGTTATCGGCCCAAAACTGCTGCCATTGTTCTTCAATTTGTTTGTGGTTGTATTCCATCTTCGTGTTTTTTTTTGAAGGGCTATACCCTTCTTTAAATATATAATGCCCTTTCAGGGCTTCACTAACTAAAAGCTAATTTGGTCGGCAAAAGTATAATTCACAGATGCTAAAACAAAACTGTGGACTTCTTTTATTGTCATGCAAGGTCAAAATACTATTTTCGCTTTCGTTTATGACGGATTCAACCAAAAATATAATTAAGAAAAGAGCTATATCCTATTTTTCAGCAACAGCAAGTATCACACTGGTATTGTTGATGTTAGGGCTAATTGGCTTAATACTTATCCAAGCCACTAAACTCAAAAATCAAATTAAGGAAAACATGGTTTTAAGTATTTTCTTAAATGAAAATGCTGAGCAAACCTCCATTGATGAGATAATGGCTGAGTTGAAGAAAAGTAGCTATTGCAAAAGCGTTAGTTTCATATCAAAAGAGACCGCTGCAGCCGATTTTAGCAAAGAGGTTGGTGAGGATTTTGTTGGTTTCCTAGGATATAATCCACTTCGCCCATCGATCGAAATTAGGTTACAAGCAGATTTTGCGAGCACGGCACAAATAGCCGAAATAAAATCTAAATTTATCAGCAATAAAGCCATAGCAGAGGTTTCGTACCAGCAAAATATATTTGAACAAATAGATGCCAATGCCAAAACCATTATGGGTATTTTGGTAGGTTTAGCTTTATTTTTCCTATTTATTTCTATCGCATTAATCAACTCAACTGTTCGCTTAAACCTATATGCACAGCGATTTTTAATACGCAGTATGAAATTGGTTGGAGCAACTCATGGATTTATTACTAAACCATATTTAGTTAAGGCTTGTTTTAATGGCTTATATGGAGGACTAACAGCATCCATACTTCTAAGCTTATTACTTTTCTGGTTGCCTAATCTCGTAATCGGTATAGATGCCTTATACGATTCGGCACAACATTTCGTTTTATTTGTTTTTTTAGTTTTATTTGGAGTGGTAATAAGTTTATTAAGCACATGGTACAGTGTAAACAAATATCTGAAAATGAAGCTAGAAGACCTCTATTAATGTGTGAATGAGATAATTTGCAAATTTGAGAATTTATAGACAAAATTTTAGAGATTAATTTTATAATCTTTTGATTTTGTAATATTTAATATAACAATCAATAGAAAAATGAACGATAAAAAAGCACCTAAGAAAGTAGAAACATCAAAACAAGATGGCTCTTTTGTATTTGGAAAAGAAAACTACCAATTAATGATATTGGGTTTTGTTGTGATAATTGTAGGCTTTATGCTTATGTATGGTACTACCGATATTTTCGATTTCAGAAAATTAACATTGGCGCCAATAGTAGTGCTTACGGGTTTTGTAATTGAGATATTTGCCATCATGCGCAAGCCTAAAGACTAAATCAAGGGCTCAACTAAGATTTCAAAAACAATAATTTACCCCAATAAATGACTACACTCCAAGCCATTATCCTAGCTATTGTTGAAGGATTGACCGAATATTTGCCTGTTTCATCCACAGGGCATATGATTATTACCACGGCCATATTAGGCATGCAGCCCGATGATTTTGTGAAGTTTTTCACTGTAAATATTCAACTTGGGGCCATACTTTCCGTAGTGGTTCTTTATTTTCAGCGCTTTTTCAAATCATTAGATTTTTACTTTAAGTTATTTGTTGCCTTTATACCTGCCGCAGTGCTTGGTATTTTGTTAAACGACCTTATTGATAGTTTGCTTGAAAGCCCTACCACCGTGGCATTGGCACTTCTAGTGGGTGGTTTCATCTTACTTTTTGTAGACAAGTGGTTTAAAGCCAACGATAGTGCTTTGAGAGACGAAAGGCCGATTACATACAAAAACGCTTTCATCATTGGTTTGTTTCAGTGTATCTCAATGATTCCTGGAGTTTCAAGAAGCGCATCAACTATAATTGGTGGATTAACGCAAAAACTTAGTAGAAAATCTGCTGCTGAATTTTCTTTCTTTTTGGCAGTGCCCACCATGTTTGGTGCAACCGCAAAAAAGATATATGACATTATTAAAGTTCCAGAAGTAAAAGATAAAATTTTCACATCGGACCATATTACGCTTTTGCTAATTGGCAATGCTGTTGCTTTTGTAGTAGCCATGCTTGCCATTAAAGCATTCATTAGCTTTTTAACCCAAAACGGTTTTAAGATGTTTGGCTGGTACCGCATCATTTTAGGTGGAGCTATTTTAGTACTATTAGCCTCAGGTCAAAGTTTGAGTATACTTTAATCATTGTTCTTAAATATTGATATGGATTTAGAAAATGGTGAAGTTCTTCTAATTAACAAACCCCTGCACTTTACTAGTTTTGATGCCGTCAATAAATTAAAGTATGCATTTGTAAAAGCCTATAATCCCTTTTTCTACGAAAATGGAAAGAGAATAAAGAAATTTAAAATAGGACATGCTGGTACTTTAGATCCTTTAGCAACTGGTTTATTGATTATTTGTTATGGGAAAAAAACCAAATCCATCAATGACTTTATGGGCATGGATAAGGAGTATACTGGATCCATTTTTTTGGGTGCCACAAGGCCATCATACGACAAGGAGACTGACGTAGACCAAACCTTCGAAACATCTCATATTACAGAGGATTTGATATACCAATCCGCCCATAAGTTTTTAGGAGAGCAAATGCAAATACCTCCCATTTTTTCAGCCATAAAAAAAGATGGCATAAGAGCTTATCAAAATGCTAGAGATGGCGTGGAAGTGGAAATGGTAGCAAGAAAAATCAACATTTTGGAATTTGAAATTACAAAAATTGAAATGCCTTGGATTTATTTCCGCATTGTTTGTAGCAAAGGTACTTATATAAGAAGTATTGCCTATGATTTTGGAAAAGCCTTGCAAAGTGGAGCCTATCTTGAAAGTCTGTGCAGAACAAAAATTGGAGAATTTGAATTAGAGAAGGCTTTCAATTTAGATGATTTTGTACATTCGCTCCCCAATTTAGAAAAATGAGAATATTTAGAGGTCTAGACAATATAAAAAAAATTCAAAATGCCGTGGTTACACAAGGCACCTTTGATGGCGTTCATCTAGCCCATAAAATTATTTTAAGTAAAGTAAAACAGTTAGCCAAAGATAAGAATGGAGAAAGTGTGGTAATGACATTTGAACCTCACCCAAGAATGGTTTTGAAACCCGAAACCCATGATTTAAAACTGCTTACTACACTTGACGAAAAAATAGAATTGCTGCGAGATGAAGGCATACAAAACTTGATAGTTATTCCATTCACAATTGAATTATCTGAACTGCACTCTCAAGAGTTTATTAAACAAATTTTAGTTGAAAAAATCGGAACCAAAACATTGGTAATTGGCTATGATCATCGCTTTGGTAAAAACCGAGAAGGCTCCTTTGAACATATGAAAAACTCTAGTAAGGATTATGGTTTTGAAGTGGAAGAAGTATCAGAACAATTGGTGGATGAAATAGCAGTTAGTTCTACAAAAATCCGTAATGCATTAAACGATGGTAAAATAACAATCGCCACTAAATACCTCGGTAGAAATTATTCAATTTCAGGCACTGTTGTTAAAGGCCGACAGCTGGGAAGAACCATTGGATACCCAACAGCAAATGTGCTTATTAATTGTAATCATAAATTAATTCCAAGTGATGGGGTTTACGCAGTGAAGGTCATTGTTAATAGTAATACTTTTGGGGGAATGTTAAATATTGGAAACAATCCCACTGTTGAAGGTAAAGGTAGAAGCATAGAAGTTAACATTTTTGATTTTAGTGAAGATATTTATAATCAAAGCATCAGCATCGTTTTTGTTAATAAACTTAGGAATGAGGAGAAATTTAATGGACTTGATGCGCTAAAATCTCAGTTAGAAAAAGATAAATTGCTTGCCTTAGAGGCAATCAATAATAGCCTTTTTAATTAATTGCCTTTTAAGAAAAGGACTAAATAATGAAGAAATTCGCACGAATAATATATATATCGTTTTTTATTTTAACTGCTTTCCAAGGATGGTCACAAGTAGAGGAAGAACCCGACACAACTGTTGTTTATGAGATTGATGAAAACGAGGATGAAAGTGAAGCTGATGAATACGACAGTTTAATTATTGAAAATTCAGGCCCTTATTGGGATTTTTTACGTCCATATAGTTTTGTTTTTGATACTAGTTATGCACCTGCACGTCAGTTTTATAATATTTGGGATACATTAACTATAAACCCATACAAGCAGCAATTGCGAGAAATGGACGACACTGTTCTTATTTCTTTAATGGATGATGGTTGCGGATTTCACCCACCAGCCATTGGAGATTTAACCTCAAATTTTGGTTTTAGAAGATGGGGTCGAAGGGCAAAATTCCATTTTGGAGTAGATTTGAGAATGGAAGTTGGAGATCCTGTGTATGCCACCTTCGAGGGAGTAATTCGCGTTGCAAAAAAGAGTGCGGATTATGGCTACATGGTATTAATCAGGCACAATAATGGCTTAGAAACTTTATGTGCCCATTTTTCTCAACTTTTGGTTTTCAGCGGACAACCTGTTAAAGCTGGTGATATAATTGGTCTTGCAGGCAGCACCGGACGATCAACAGGTCCTCACCTTCACTTTGAAGTGAGATTTAAAGGAGAAAAAATTGACCCCAATTTATTAGTTCATTTTCCAAGTGGTTCACTTTTGAATGACACTCTTCAAATTGATAAGTCATGTTTCAAGCATTTGTATGAAGTTCAGGCCGCAAAATTAAAGGCAAAATATACGAACGTAAGAATAAAAAGTATCAAAGCTAAAAAAGGAGATACTTTGGTTAAAATTGCTAATAGATATGGCATTAGCATTAAAAAACTAGTCAGATTAAACGGCTATGGTAAAAACACCAAACTAAAAAAAGGCCGAAAAATAAGGTTGAAATAAATACAAATTCTTATTTTTTACTTAATTCAACATTTTACATTTAATACTTCAAATTTTAGCATATATTGCTATTTGAAACGTTAAATTATATGAAGACAAAAATTTACTATTCAACAATTTTTTATTTTATTTTGATATCATCAGCATTTAGTCAAATTAACACTTTGGCTGTATCTGGATTTAATAAAGATTTAATTGTAAACGGAACTGGAGCAGCTTCAAGCTCAGTCACTTCAGCATTTGATGCCAGTAATTTCACTTATGTGGCTCAGGATTATCCAGGGGTGACAACTTGTTTTTTGCCTAATTCAGGATTTTTAACAAGTTCACAAACGACTGGATTATCGTTTCAATTAAATAATTATTCAACTAACAATGCCTACCACATCACTACTGCAACAGGTGTTGGTACCTTAACCTTAAGTTCACCTCAATCAGTTACTGATTTATACGTTCTATGGTCTTCAGGGCAAGGTACAAGCGTAACTGATGTTGTAGTTAATTTTACAGATGCCACTACACAAACATTTACCGGAATTAATGTTTTAGATTGGTTTAATAATCCTGCCTCAGTTACTTCAGGTAGGGTAAATATTTCAACAAATGTTGTCGATCCTTGTTCTGCATCTGGTCCCAATTTTTATGAAGCTAAATTCACATTATCCTCGGCAAATTCATTAAAAACTGTTAGTTCAGTTACTTTTAATAAAACTTCAGGTGCTGGCTTTTTAGGCATTTTTGCTATGAGTGCCTATTCACCTTTGGTTTCCGCAAAACCGCTCCCCTTCCCGATCCCCAATTTTTATGCACCCGATACCGTATGGTTAAACAGCCCGGC
>JBBALJ010000008.1:58957-65022 GCA_040403075.1 Bacteroidia bacterium | reverse complement strand
CAAAAAAGGGATATACTACTGACAACAACAAAGGAAAACCCATGGTATAAGCAGGAGGGCCTAACAATGAGTAATCTGGATTGATGATATAACCTGTTTGGCTCTGAGGAATACCTTGTACTATATTCTTTGCTTGATGAAGGTATTGGGCAAAATCATCACCCCAATCATGAGTTGATTTGATATTAATAAAAAAAACACCTGCTAAAAATAGCAGGAATAAAGGAGTGAATATTTTTTGGAAAAATGCTTTCAATGGTTTGCCTCTCAAAAATAAGAAAATACAAGACTACTTCAAAACATTATGGCCTATTCAAAAAAGAAGCATTGGGTAATAGTATTACTATGCTACAAGTATCTATAGTAAATTGCGTTTTCTTATTGCAAACAAGTTTTAATTTTATTTTTTTATTAGGATATCTTGTTGATGGGGAGGAAACCATTGAATAACTGACAGCTATCCGGCCTTTACTATATCCATTTTCTTCTACAACAAAAACAGAATCTGTTAATGCCATTCTATTACCAACATGAAGTAATCTAAACATATACCTGCATTCAGGCTGGCAATTAAGCCACGTTACAATATAGATAACTTTATCTTCAATAGTTTCTATTTTAAAATTAGATAGTGTTATTGGTATCTCGTAAACAGGCCCATAGCCGGTACTTTTACCATTCAATTTAACCTGAGGCATGGTCATGGTATATTTCTTCACATGACAAGCAGTCAATGAAACCAAAACTATCAAACAAAAAATAAATGAAAAGGGATTAAGTCTTCGCTTGCATGGCATATAGCAATTTACGAAAAATTATTTATTGGATGGAAGATTATACTGTAAGGCTAACTGCAAAGCATTGTAATTGGTATTACTTTGGTATTTTGATGACACATTACCCATACCTAGGCCATAATTCCATGCTAGGTTTATCCTTGCTTTTCTATTAATGGGAATACCTATGCCCACATATGTTAATATGCCCTTATCCCAGAAGTTAAAATCTTTGCTTACATTATGGTTAACACCTAATACTTGTGGATTTGTCCATGCGTCAGCAAGCAAAGCAACATAGCCGCCAAAGCCAAGCATAACCATTAACTTGGATGGTTTGTCTTGCTCTTTACTTTTTAACAAAGCTGTCTCAAAGCGAAGCAATAATGGTATTTGAAAATAATTTAAATATAAGTTTTGCTGATAGCCTCCTACTTTATCTCCAACACTGTTATAATACACCACATTCCCTGTGCCACCTTTTTGCAAATAATCTATACCCGTAATTAAACTTATTTCCTTGCGGTATTGGTAAATATAGTTAAGTGATACACCCCCTGTAAGCAAGCTTGATTGATAGATGATATTATCATTCATAGAGGTACCATTGCATAGCAGACCTGCACTCAGGCTATGCTTGCTTTTGGTTTGGGCATGACAAACATAATTACATAAAATAGCCAATAAAATAAAAATTGCTTTCATTATTTAATTACGACTAATTTCTTAGTTTCTGAATAACCATTCAAGGTAGATAGTTTTATAAAATATATTCCATCCAACAACTCACTGGTATTTATATTAATATTCTGTTCCCCTGATAATTCTGAACTATACTCTATGCCATCCCAATACTCTTTACCCATTATATCAGTTACAGAAATATAATATTTTCTATTTTCATCAGAATTGAAAGATAGTATAGTATTATACATAGTTGGATTGGGTTTCAAATTCATGTTTAACTCAGGCTTTGTGTTTTGATTACTTATACTAGTAATATTTTGCTCCGTTTTGTTTAACGTATTTACAGAACTTTTATAGGTATTTTCACCACAAACTGTTAAAATTTCAGCGTCAGTGGCCTTCAATGTATTTATATTAATGTTTGGGCATTGCCAAAGAGTAAGGTTATTTACATTTTCTATTCTCAAAGTTGTGGTTGGACTTAAAATATTGCTCGGATTTAATTCAATATCATCACGAGAAACAAACTCTACATTATTGCCAAATAAAACATTATCACCGAAAATTAATTTCTTAGCTTTTAAATATGTATTATTGCTTATAACAGCATTGTTTGGTATTGTTAGCGTGCCATATATATTACTGCTGCCATTGGTGTTTGCCATACCTGTCGTATAGATTGCATCTTGATAGGATATGTTATTAAATGGCAAGCAAGAAGGATGAACATTTGCTTGGTTACTTATTTCAATATCTAAAAAAGTGCCAGACAAAACGTGAGTTTGTACAAAAAATACATTTTTAAATAAATGATTATTATGTATATTGATTGTACAAGAAGTTGCAATGTTTATTGGACTTGATAAGGAGTTACTAACATCATAAGTTACTATTTGGGTTAGAGATTCTGATGCCACAACTTGACCAGAGCTAAAAATATTTGTTACAGGGCTTATACCATCATTTCTTGTATATTTAATTAATAGCTTCACATATACTTTAGGTTGTTTACCATTAAACAGTAAGAAAGATTGATTTTTTAAACAAGTTAATGGAACATAATTTGTTCTAAACCGCAATGTTTTATTATCCTTACTTATATATTCCAATTCCATACCTGTGCTTTCAATTTGTGTAAGCCTATCAGAAAAGCTTAGGCTTGAGTTAAAAATATCCTTATGAAATGGTATAGACAAATTGTTTTGTAAATTACTGTTAAGTGATTTGTTGTTAATATTAAAATTTATGCCGTTAGCATCTTCATACTCAATAACAAAACAAGCATCTATCATATCAACTGTTACTTTTGCCGCAGGATTTACAAGATATTTTAATTCATCGTTTAATTTATATTGTCGAAATATTGTTGAGTTTACTAAAGCTCCTTTGGCATTACTATAGTCGCTATTATTGGATACACTAGTTGCTAGTACATCTAAAACCTCAGTATTGTTATCTGTATTAATAACGTGATTTACTATAGTTGGCTTTATCTCTGCTACTTGCAAAGTGGGCGTTTTTAAAACGTTAAAAACACCTAATATATTATTATAATAGGGTTGCAATGATGGCTGACCACTTAAAACTGGCGAGCCTGGAGTAAGAAATGCGACTGGGTTTTGGGGTATATCTGTATTTAATTCGCCTTTTAATTTTAATGCTACATTAAATACCATCGGTGGGCTTGGCTTTGGTACCGTACCCTCTTTACCCCCGTTCATAAAAAAATCAATAATACCAATAGCTGTGCCTACATAGGGCAGATAGCCGGCAACTGATTTAAGTGCATACCAATCGCTATTTTGTTCATAGGTATCCAAATTTTTTATGCCAATACTTTTTTTAAATCCATCATCGGTTCTGCCTAAATTATCCCATAATTGGAATTTTGCACTTAAACCACCAATACCTTGGTATTGGGGATGCGTTTTTACATACTCGTCAAACCAATCTTTTACTACTTTATTTTTATATTCATTGTTCCAATTATTTACTATGCCATTGTATTGATTTTTATAGCTATCCCATTCGGTATAACCCTTAATGGCAGATTGACCCAAAGCAACAAAATCTGAGGTACTACCAGTAAATGCACTTTTGCCATCTGTTGTAGATTGTATAATTCCATTTTCTGCTATTTTTTGTATAAACTGCCCATCAATTGTAGCATTAATTGTTGTTGTCGTTGCTGTCCAAGGTTGGATTATTAATGTTGAGTTTAAAGTCGGTAAACCATTTAATGAACAAGTGCATGGGTCGTATGCAGTTTGTAACTCACTTACGAGCCAATAATAATTGGTATTTTGATTTGTTACAGCATAATAGTTTAATGTTTTAAAATCTAATTGATTTCTGAAATCTCTCAACGTGTTGGCTATGGGAACAGCATGAGAAAATAACGAGCGTTTTAATTTACTAGACTCGAAGGAAATTTTTAAATATGAGCTATTGGCAACATTATTACCAATTATTGCAAAATATACTTTCATCCTGCCAGTATATTTATTGTACAAAACAAAAAATGGATTATCCACTTTGAATCCATCATGGGCATTAGGGGTGGTATTAGGCGCACCAAAATTTTTAACGACCAATTCCCATCCATCTTCAGGTTTTATATCTTGATCTTGTGGATTAATATATTCATACTGCAATGTATTTAAATTGCCGCAACTACCTGTACCTTGAGGCTGACTACAGTAATATGGCAACTGCATCAAAAAGCTATAATTATTCATGCCATTAGCCAAATATACTGGATGTAAAGTACCTTGTAACATCCAATTCCAATTGTTTGGGCTGCCATTTACCCTCCAATCGGTAGTTACAGTATTGGGGGTATTCCAACAATAATTTGATTGGGCAAAAACGTCATGTTTATTGAAAAACAAAATAATAATAATACCAATTATTGCGTATATTTTTTTCATAATTTAATTTTGTTTAATATATTCTTATACCATAAAAAACATCACTAAAAGGCAATGGATATTGTCTTCTAATAGTATCATTATACCTATAATCTATTTTTATTTTATTTGTATTTTGCCTATCTAATATGGCATACCCTTCCAAACCAGGTAACCAGTCGATTGACTTACCACCAACATCTGCACCCATACCTCCAGATGATATTTCAAAATGCATCGCCTTAGGCGAATAATCTAAAAAAATATCTGAATTACGTTGCTCAAAATCAATGGTACTTCTATCATCATAAGGTATACCACTTAAAATTTCTACATATTTTGGTGTATGTTTTAGATTTTCCCAAGCAGTATCAAAAATTGTAATAATAACTTCCTTGCACGGGTTAGATTCTTTATAGCCTTTATAGGTGCCATATATAGGGTAATAGGGTGCAATGGGGGGTCCACCATTTACATCTTGGTATATTGGCCATACGTAAAACTTTTTATATGTAGAATCAACGCCATCATCTATTGGGCTGCATAATTTATTCGCTTTGCGCCTGACAACCAATGATACATCGATCCATCCACTTGGAAAATATTTTCGCACAAAAGATTTTGTTTTCAATACCTCCGACCCTATGTACCAGGTATATTCATCAGCATCTTGCACAGATGTGAAGCGGCAACTATTAAGTACTGCAACAGTATCTCCTTCAAACCACCTATCACCCAAATTTTCTTCAATCCTTATTTCAGCTTTTGTATATTTAACGCCATTGCAAGGGTTCTCCGGTACTATATCCTCATAGCTGCATGTGCTGCATAGCAGGGTACAAAATATGCTTAGTATGTATAAATATTTTTTCATGGTTAATGGATTCATTAGCACAAATATGAAACCTATTTATTTATTTTTTTGCATGGCTTCTTTTAAAGCATCAATTTCTTTTTGCTGTTGTATAATGTATAAAGTTAATTCTTCCACTTTTTCTAATAAAGTCATTTGAAAACTAGCTACATCAATTTGGTTATCGTTGTTTTTAATATCAGCTGCACTAGGTACATTAGGCAAGTGGTGCTTGGCTCTAACAAATTTATCCAAATCAGGTACACTTAATAAATGGTAGTTTTTTTCAAATACATAATCTGCAACTATATTTGATACAACCATTATTTTTTTTGCATAAGTATTGCCACCATTGTCTACTTTAAATATGTTCACACCATTGGGGTCTTTAATTAATAAAGCATTATTTACACCTAGATAACCAGATTGTATATGTAACACTGCCTCTGGGGTTGTAGCATTTAACAATACACATCCATTAGCTTGTACTTTAAACCTAATATTTCCCTCTAATGTATTATCTCCACTCGTATTATTTGCTTCAATTTGAAATAAAGATTGTGTACCACCACCAAAACCTCCTTTTAACCTTAATAATCGAGCTGTGCCCGTAGGATTATAAATAAATTGAGTAAGGGCATTTGTGTTATTAGAAACTTCAAATTTGGCTCCTACTAAACTGCTTGCACTTCCAATATATGCATTATTAAGAACCGATATTTTATTATTAAAAATACCTATTAGCCCAGAAATGGTATTGCCTGCCGTTACATTGTTGCTTGCCGTAATGTTGGGTGCTACCAATGCATTACTTATATTTAAATTGTTGTTAACCGTTAA